>NZ_JBHTCG010000044.1:0-55788 GCF_042665155.1 Sphaerisporangium rhizosphaerae
GGCTCGGCGCCCCGGGCGTCCATGACCGCCGCCAGCCACTGCTCGGCATGACGCCGCCCCGCACGCGCCGCCGACTCCACCGACTCCACCGAGATGTCCAGCACCCGGGCCACCTCGTCGGACTTCAGCCCATGACGAAGCGTCAGATCAAGGATCTCCCGCTCACGCGGCTCTAAGCTGGCCAGCACCTCCAGCGCCACCTCGGGACCGCCGTCACGCCCCCGGCGCGCGGAGGCGCCCTTGTGCCCCGAGCCGTCCTGCCGGGCCTGGCACTCGGCGCGGGCCAGCGAATACAGCCACGCACGCAGCCGCGTCACGTCGGGCAGCCGATGGGAGTGGGCGAGGGCCGCCTGCAACGCCCCGGCCGTCGCCGCGAGGGCTTCGTCGTCGTCCAGCGCCGATCGGCAGTAGTCGTGGAGACGATCGCCGTACTCCTGGCACAGCCGCTCGTACGCGGCCGGATCGTCCCTACTGAGCACAGGGATCAACACTCCTGACGTAGACCAGGACGCTAACGAAACTAGCAAATGAGCGCCGACATCGCCCGGTTCCCGGCCGGTGGATCCTTCCGCCCGTACAGCGCGTCGCATACTAGTGTGGACTCATGCCATTGTTAGTACCAGTACAAAGATGGTACGGTACCACTATGGAGGACAACGCAGGCGGCGCCGACCAGGCGCGGCCACAGGAGGCGTCCGCGCCGTCCCGGCACGAACGGCGCCGGCGCCAGACCAGAGACCGCATCGCCCGCACCGCGCTGGCCCTGTTCACCGAGCGGGGGTACGACGCGGTGACCATCGCCGAGATCGCCCAGGCCGCGGACGTGGCGAAACAGACCGTCGTCAACCACTTCCCGGCCAAGGAGGACCTGCTGCTGGCCTGGCACCGCCCGGTCGAGGCCGATCTGATCGACATGATCGACCAGCTTCCGCTGAGCACCCCGCTGCCGGAGTTCCTCAAGCAGGAGCTGCCGCGCATGTTCGCCGCCCTGCCCGCCCTTCCGGAGGCGCCGGACGGCGAAGACCCGCGGGCGGCGGCCGACGACCGTCTCGCGGGCGTGTTCGCCATCGTCCAGAACAGCCCCGCGCTGCAGGACGCCCTGCGGCTGCGCGGCGCCCGCTACCAGGAGGACCTGGCGGCGATCCTGTCCGACCGGGTGCCCGCCCACCTGGGGCCCGTCGCGGCGCGGGCGATCGCCGCCTACATCCTGACCACCGTCGGCGCCATGATCGAGGAGGCGGCCCGGCTGCGCGGCGCGGGAGCGTCGCCGGAGCGGATCGCCGCCACCCTCACCGACACCGTCGGCCGGGCGCTGGACATCCTGCACACCGGCCTCGGCGACGCGGCCCGGCCGGACAGCCCGTCCGGCAACCCCTGACGGTTCACCCACCCACGCGGGCCGAGGAGGGTCATGCGAACGGAAGAGACATCGGTGCTGGTCGCCGGCGGCGGGCTGGTCGGCCTGTCGGCGGCGGTGTTCCTGTCCTGGCACGGGGTCCCCACGCTGGTGGCCGAGCGCCATGCCGCGAGCTCGCCGCACCCACGCGCCGTCGGCTTCACGCCCCGCACGATGGAACTGCTCCGGGCGGTCGGCCTGGGCTCGCACGTGCCGCAGGTGCCGCCCGGCGCGCGGCTGCGCCGGGCCCGGGTCCAGAGCCTGGCCGGGCCGTGGTCGGAGGAGACCCCCTGGACGCCGCGCGGCGATGACGGGCCCCCGGATGAGGCGCCCGCGATCGAGTACTCGCCGTGCAGAGGCGCGGCGATCGCCCAGGACCGGCTCGAACCCCTGCTCCGCGACAGGGCCGCCGAACTCGGCGCCGACCTCAGGTTCGGCACGGAACTGCTGACCTGGCGCCAGGACGACGACGGGGTGCTCGCCGTGCTGCGCACCGGCGACGGCGACGAGCGTCAGGTGCGGGCCGGCTACCTGCTCGCCGCCGACGGGACCCGCAGCCCCGTCCGGGAGGCGCTGGGGATCGGCCGAGGCGGCCGGGGCCATCTCAGCACCTCGCGCAGCGTGCTGTTCAGGGCCCCGCTGGAGGAGTACCTGGAGTCGGGGGTCAGCCAGTTCCAGATCGACCAGCCGGGACTCCAGGCGTTCCTCACCACCTACGGCGACGGCCGCTGGGTGCTGATGTTCGCCGACGACCGGGAACGCGACCCGGATACGCTCAAGGCCACAGTGCTCCAGGCGATCGGCCGGACCGACCTTCCGGTCGAGCTGATCACCACCGGCCGCTGGGAGCTCAGTGCCCTGGTGGCGGACCGCTTCGCCTCCGGCCGGGTCTTCCTCGCCGGGGACGCGGCGCACACGCTGCCCCCCTCCCGCGGCGGCTACGGCGCCAACACCGGCATCGAGGACGCGCACAACCTCGCCTGGAAGCTGTCCTCGGTGCTCTCGGGCGTGTCGGCCCCCCGGCTGCTCGGCACCTACGACGCCGAGCGACGCCCGGTCGCGTGGCTGCGCCACGACCAGATCTTCGCCCGGGCCGACCACCGCCGGTTCACCGAGGCCCCCGGCGACGCCGGTACGCCGATCCTCGACGAGGAGGCCATGGAGTTCGGGCAGTTGTACCGGTCGGCCGCGGCGCTGACGGCCGGCGAGGAGCTGCCGCCCGCGGCGCGGCCCGAGCGGTGGGCCGGGCAGCCCGGCACCCGCGCGCCGCACCTGTGGCTGAGCGGGGACGGCGAGCGGCTGTCCACACTGGACCTGTTCCAGCGCGGGTGGGTCCTGCTGGCCGGCCACGACCACTGGGCCGCCGCGGCCGAGCGGGCGAGCGAACGGACCGGCGTACCCCTGGAATGCCGGCGGATCGGCGACCGGCTGCGGCCGCGGGAGCCGCAGGAGTTCCCCCGCGCCTTCGGCGTCGGCCCGGACGGCGCGAGCCTGGTCCGGCCGGACGGCTACATCGCCTGGCGCTCCCGCGACCTGCCCGCCCGGCCCGCCGGCGAGCTGACCGCGGCGCTGGCGCAGGTGTCCTGCGCCGCCCTCCCGCCGGCCCCGTCCAGGTGATGGAGGTCACAACGACAGCGCGTACTTCGGCACGGAACGCAGGACCGGACGCTCCTACCTTGAGCTCATCGGGACTGCAAGAGAACAGTCCCCCTGAGAAAGGAAGCGATCATGACTGTTCGGCGGCGAATGACGGCACTGGCGGTGAGCGCCGCTGCCGCGGTGGCCGGCTTAGCCGGGACGGCGGGCGGCGCGCACGCCGCGACCGCCACCATCCACGGCGAGGCCAAGCTCTGCTACACCGCTTTCACCTGCCAGACGGTGCAGTTCGAACACGAACTCACCCCGACCCGCCATGCCTTCCGAGACAGCGTCACCGTGGACGCCGGCTTCCGGAAGATCACGATGCGGGTCGCCAGCGAACTGGGCGACAACGCCCGGCCCGTCTTCCGCATCTCCCAGATCACCATCCAGGACTTCAACGGCAAGACGCTCAAGCGGCAGACCTACGACACCAACAAAGCGGCGGCGGCCGCACCCAACCTCGCCGTCGACAAGCAGACCCTCGACGAGACGAGCACCATCAACGCGGTCGGCACCGCCTTCGCCAACTTCACCTCCTGAGGTCGGTGAGCCGTACAGCTCCCGACGCCGGCGGCCACGGGCCCGGCGTCCTTCGGAGCGAGCGATGAGCCGCCGGACGACGGCGCCACCGGCGTCGGCCCGCCCACGCGGGGCGGGCCGGTCGCAGGGCCGGGCAGTTCGCCCGACGACTACCAGGGCACCGGGCCGTCCTCGCTGAAGAAGCCGCCGGTCGGGCCGTCCGCGCCCAGGGTGGCCAGGCGCACCACGACCGCGGCGCCCTGCGCGGCGGTGCGGTGCCCGCGGAAGTTGTTGATGTCGGTGGCGCAGAAGCCCGGGCAGGCGGCGTTGACCAGGATTCCGGCCTCGCGCAGCTCACTGGCGTACTGCACGGTCAGCGCGTTCAGGGCGGTCTTGGACGGCACGTACGCGGCCGACTGCGGCAGCCCCGCCAGCGGGCCGTCCGGGTCGCTGGTGATGGTCAGGGACGCGCCGGTGCTGCTGAGGTTCACGACGCGCGGCGCCGGTGAGCGCCGCAGCAGCGGGAGCATGGCGTTGGTCACCGCGATCACCCCGAAGACGTTGGTCTCGAACACCGCGCGGACCATGCCGGTGTCCACGGAGCTCGGGATCTCCCCGCGGGCCAGTTCCGGCGCGACCTGGTCCATCCCGGCGCCGGCGATTCCGGCGTTGTTCACCAGCACGTCAAGGCGGCCGAAGCGCTCCTCGACCCACGTGGCGGCCCGCCGGATCGTTTCCGGGTCGGTGACGTCCAGGGTGAGGGCGTGCGCGTCGCCGCCCGCCGCGCGCAGGGCCGCGGCGGCGTCCTGGCCGCGCCCGGGGTTCCTGGCGCCGACCAGGACCGTCATGCCCAGCGCGGCCAGCCGTCCGGCGGTCGCGTGGCCGATCCCCTTGTTCGCCCCGGTGATCAGTGCCACCCGCCGCTGTGTGGTGTGTTCGTTCATGACCGAGCTCCCGTCCGAGCGTGTCCGTCTGTGCGAAGTCAGGTGAAGCCGCGTGAAGCCGCGTGCCGCGCGGATCGTTCGCGCGGCGTCCTGACGGACACCAGATGCCGGCGGTCCGGCCGCTGTGACAGCGCGCCCGTGTGACGTGCGCCACCGGCCGCGGGTGTCACACATTGGTGCGGGCCGGCGTCTTGTGCGTGTGGCACAGTCGAGAACCGACAGGCGGGAGCCGGCGATGAACGAGGACAGCGAGCCGACGACGGGCACAGGGGAGGCGCCCGCTCGCGGCGACCGCATGGACTCCGCCACCGAGGTGTTCATCGCCCACCGCAACCTGCTGTTCACCGTCGCCTACGAGATGCTCGGCTCGGCCGCCGACGCCGAGGACGTCCTGCAGGAGAGCTGGCTGCGGTGGGCGGGCGTCGACCTCGGCGCCGTGCGCGACCACCGCGCCTACCTCGTCCGGATCACCACCCGGCAGGCGCTGAGCCGGCTGCGCACCCTCGGCCGGCGCAAGGAGTCCTACGTCGGGCCCTGGTTGCCCGAACCGCTGCTGACCACTCCCGACGTGGCCGAGGACGTGGAACTGGCCGACAGCGTCTCCATGGCGATGCTGCTGGTGCTGGAGACGCTCGCGCCGACCGAGCGGGCGGTGTTCGTGCTGCGCGAGGTGTTCGACCTGGACTACGACGAGATCGCCGAGGCCGTCGGCAAGCGCCCGGCCGCGGTCCGCCAGATCGCCCACCGGGCACGCGCCCACGTCGCCGCGCGCCGGCCGCGCGGAGTCGTCTCCGCGGCCGAGACCCGCGGCGCCCTGGAGGCGTTCCAACGGGCGGTCCAGACCGGTGACCTGCAGCGCCTGCTCGACATGCTCGCGCCGGACGTCGTCTTCCTGGGGGACGGCGGCGGGGTCCGGAAGGCCGCGCTGTCGCCCATCGTCGGGGCCGTCCGGGTGGCCCGCGTGCTGACCGCCGGAGTGCGCAAGATCGGCCAGGAGATGTCGGTCGAACCCGTGCAGGTCAACGGCTACCCGGCGCTGACGCTCCGGCTCGACGGCGAGATCGACACCCTCATCGCGGTGCGCATCGACGACGGCCTCATCACCGGCCTCTACGCCGTGCGCAATCCCGAGAAGTTGTCGCGGGTGGACAGGGAGACCGCGCTGAGCCGCTGACCCGCGGCCCGCCCGTTCCGGGCGCTCCGGGCGCGCCTGTCTCGTGCCGTTCCCCGACCTCGCCGCGGTGCCCGGCTCGCCCCGTCCCCCGCACCCGCCGCCTATGCGGGCGGTGCCGCGACGGTGCTGGGCCGGGGGAGTGAGGCGAACAGGCGCTCGACCGCGGTCAGGTCGCCGGACACGGTGACCTGACCGGCGCTCGCGGCCTCCTGGACGCCGAGCCTGCCGGTCATCAGGCCCGCGAACGTCCGGGTGTCGGCGGTGAGGGTCGCGTCGGGCGCGGACGGCTCGCCGCGGGCGACGTCGATGCGGCCGCCGGAGACGCGCACCGTGATGTGGTCGTCGCCGAAGACCAGCCCGTAGGTCGCGGTCAGGCCGCCGCTCGCCTCCGCGTCGAAGTCGCCTTGGAGCGCCAGCATGAGCGCGTCGACGCTGATGCCGGCGTCGAGGTCGCGGAACGGGGACAGCCGGCCCCAGTGGCCGAGGTGGACGAGCACCGGCTGGAGCTGCCGCCCCCATTCGGTCAGCTCGTACACCCAGAACCGCCCGGGCGGCCCGAGCTTGCGGCGCCGCACGATGCCGGACTCCTCCAGTTCGCGCAGCCGCTGCGACAGGCGGTTGGGGCCGGCGTTCGGCAGCCCGGCGCGCAGGTCGCTGAAGCGTTTGGGGCCGAGCAGCAACTCGCGCACCACCAGCAGGGCCCAGCGCTCGCCGACCAGGTCAAGGGCGTGCGCGGCGGCGCAGGCGTCGCCATAGTTCCGCGTGCCTCCCACGTCGCCGAGTCTAACCGAGCTTCCGGACCGAAGAGAACCTTCTAGTTCCGAAGTTGTACTAACAGGTATCGATATGTACTGTGCATCGCAGGCCCCCTCGGGCGGGAGGCCGTCCTCCGAACAGGAAGAAGAAGCGATGATCCTCATCACAGGCGCGAACGGGCGTCCCGGCTCGGCGGTCGTGCGGGAGTTCGCGCGGCGCGGCCGGCCCGTCCGGGCGCTCGTGCGGGAGCCGGCGAAGGCCGAAGGCCTGCGCGGCCTGCCGGGTGTCGAGATCGTCCACGGCGACATGCTGTGGCCCGAGACGCTGGAACCGGCGCTGGCCGGGGTCGACCGGGTGCTGATGATCTCCGGTGCCGGTCCGCTGATGCTGGAGACCCAGTGCACGTTCATCGACGCCGCGGTCAGGGCCAGTGTCGGCCACATCGTGAAGTTCTCCGGCAAGGACTCCACCGACGGGTTCGACAACGAGAGGTTCCGGTCCAGCCGCAGCCACGAGCAGATCCAGCGGTACCTGTACGCCTCCGGCGCGGCGTGGACGGTGCTGCAGCCGAGCCAGTTCATGCACGTGTACTTCGAGGAGGTGCCCGACATCGTCGCCTCCGGCGAACTGCGCCTCCCGCTCGGCGACACCACGCTGGCCCCGGTGGACATCGACGACATCGCCAAGGTGGCCTACGCCGTGCTCACCACGCCGGGCCATGAAGGCGCGATCTACCCCATGACCGGCCCCGAGGCCCTCACCATGACCGAGGCCGCCCGGCACATCTCCGACGCCATCGGCAAGCCCGTCCGCTACCGCGACGTCTCCCTCGAGGACAAGCAGCGCTCCTGGACCGAGGCCGGGTACCCCGCGCCGCGCGTGACGGCGTTCGGGCAGCTCTTCGCGGAGCGCCGCAGGCTGGGCCGCTCGACCGTCGACCTCGGCACCCACGAGCGCTTCGGCGTCGAACCGACCACCTTCGCCGAGTTCGCCCGCCGCCACGCCGGCGTCTTCCGCGGCGACGACCAGTACATCGTCACCCCTGCCGGTCGGCCGGGTGACGGGACTTGAGCGGCAACCCTGCGGCCAGTGGCGTCAGCTACGTTAAGCGTCATCCCGCTTGTCCAGCCATTTGAGAATGGCCTGATTTGTTTCTTCGGGTTTTTCCTGCTGGATCCAGTGGCCGCAGTCCAGGCAGACCACCTCCACGTCGGGCACGAACTCTGCCAGTTTCCCCGACCTAGGTATCGCCGATCGCCTTTCCGTCATCTTCCTGCGATGCCTACGGTTCACCGAAGCGCGGGTACGCCGACGCGACCTGCGGCTGTCGCACTTCTCGGACCGCGCACCAGCGGAGATCCTCACGCTTCTTGAAGCGGACAAGACGGAGTTCCGACAGCACGGTTCTGGTGAGCAACGTGGGTTCGTCTGTTCTGGCGGACATCCGGTCACGACGTCGGCGGGTCCGTCGGCCTGGCTCGCTGAGGGTGGATCGTCTCGTGCCGGGCCAGCATCGCCACGTACTCGGCGATCTTCCGGGTGCGCGTCTCGGCCCGCTTGACGGCATTGACCCGGGTGATGAGAGAAAAGCGGTTGGTCTTGGTGAGCACCTCGAACATCGCCTGCGCCGCTGGGTCGGCGGCGATCGCGGCTCGCAGGTCGGCCGGGACCTCCGCTTCCGACGGCGGCGCATAGGCGGCCGTCCACCGCCCGTCGGCCTTCGCGGCTTCCACCGCGGCACGGCCCGCGGGCAGCATCAGGCCGGCCGCTTCCAACCGGGCCACGTTGGCGACGTTGCGCTGGGACCAGACACTGCGGGACCGGCGCGGGGTGAACCGCCTCCAGGAACTCTCCTCGTCGCGCTTGCGGGCCTGCCCGTCGATCCAGCCGAAGCACAGTGCCTCGTCGACCGCCTGCTGCCAGGTCAGCGTGGTGACGGAGCCGCCCTTCCTGGCGAGGGCGAGCCACACGCCAGGAGAGGCGGTGTGGTTGGCCAGCAGCCACGCGCGCAGCGCCGCGCTGTCAGCCACGATCAACTCGTCCAGTTCGGTTCCGGTCACCACCGCAGGCTAGTACCGCGACCCCGTGTTGCGACTGTCCGGGTAACTCGTTGAGCCGGCGACGTCGGCGCCGGCGGCTCCGCCGGTGTTAGCGTCCACCACATCGGACCGGTCAGTGGCGGTAAGCCCTGCACCATCGGCTCGCTGACGCCATCGGCCGCAGGGTTGCTGCTCGAGCCCCGTGACGGCGCCGGGTGAGCGCCTGGCGTGATCGTCCGACCTCGCCCGGCCATGGGGTGCGCGCCACCGCGGCCGTGACCCGAACCGGCCGAAGGACGGTCGTCGTCGTATGGTCCGCCGGGGCGGAAGTCAGGGGTGATCTCAGGGATGCCCTCCGCCGGTCGGAGGAGCGGCTCAGCCGAACGGCGTATGGAGGAACGAGGGTCCCGCGCGGCAGGCTGGAGCCAACAGGACCGGCATTCCCGGTGCCGGTTCGTGAGCTCACGGGGGCCATCCCGGTGGAGAGCAGGAGCCCGAAGTGAAGCACACGGCGCTGACCGGAGCAGCCGTCGCACTCGCCACGACACTTCTCGTCGCCGCATGCGGACCGTCACCCACCACCGGATCCTCGGTGGCCGGGCACGGGACCCCATCCGGCTCGTCGCAGGCGAGCACGGGCACGACCGCCGGCACGCACGCCGGCCACGGGGGACCGTTCAAGGCGCCTCCGCCCCAGCCGTTACGCCCGTCCGAGCGGTTCGTCGACCTGAAGCCGCCCAAGCCGTACACCCCGGCCGCCCCCTCGGGAGGAACCGACGAATACCGCTGCTTCCTGCTCGACCCCGGCCTGACCGGTCCGGCGTTCCTCACCGGCAGCCAGTTCCTGCCGCAGAACACCGCGATCGTGCACCACGCGATCATCTTCCAGATCGGCCCGGACAAGGCGAAGGCCGCCCGTGACCTCGACGCCCGCACGCCCGGCGAGGGATGGACGTGCTTCGGCGACGCCGGCGTCCAGGACGGCGCCTGGGTCGGCCACTGGGCGCCGGGGGCCAACGAGACGCTGTTCTCGCAGAAGGTCGGATACGCGATGGCGGCCGGCAGCCGGTTGATCATGCAGGTGCACTACAACCTGCTCGCCACCGACGGCAAGCCCGGCCAGAGCGACCGGTCGGGGATACGGCTGCGGGTCGCCGACGGCGAGAAGGGCTACACCCCGTTGCAGACCGCGCGGCTCCCGGCCCCCGTCGAACTCCCCTGCGCGAGCGGCGAGTCCGGCCCGTTGTGCGACCGGAAGGCCGCCGTCGGCGACCTGACCCACCGCTTCGGGGCACAGGCCGAACAGACGCTCGGCATGCTCAGCGAGTTCTGCGCCAAGGGCGCGGCCGTTCCCCCCGGCCCGACCCAGCACTGCGACCGCCCGATCCCGGGGCCGGCGACCATCTACGGCGTCGCCGGGCACATGCACCTGCTCGGCCGGTCCATCACGATCCAGCTCAACCCCGGCAAGCCCGGCGAACGGACCCTGCTCGACATCCCGGTCTACAACTTCGACGACCAGGCGATCCGGCCGCTGCCGAAGCCCCTCGCCGTCAAGGCCGGAGACACCCTCCGGGTGACCTGCACCCACGACGCGGGGCTGCGCGGGATGCTGCCCGCTCTGCAGGGCCTGCCGCCCCGGTACGTCGTGTGGGGTGAGGGCACCAGCGACGAGATGTGCCTCGGCCTGCTGATCTGGTCTCCGGCCGGCCGTTCCAAGGGCTGATCGCGCGGGCCGGCGGCGGGGCACGGTGATGCGCGCGATGAGCGTGTGCCCCGCCACGCGCCTGTGTGGTGCGTTAAATCCGTTGTCGGCCGCCGGGCGCGTCACCGATGATGGCCGCCATGGCCACGACACGACGAGCGGACATGTTCACCGCGGACGGCAAGCCCTCCGACGACGACCCGCGGGAGAACGGGCCGACGTTGGGCGACGAGCGCACCACACTGATCGAGAACCTGCGCTGCGCACGCCTCACACTGGAGATGAAGTGCTCCGATCTCGACGCGGAGGCCATGGCACGGCGGTCGGTCGAGCCGTCCACGATGTCGCTGCTCGGGCTGGTGCGACACCTGGCCGAGGTGGAGCGCGCGACGTTCCGGGTGCTGATGGCCGGTCACGACGTGCCCCGGCTGTACTGCTCCGACACCGATCGTGACGGTGACTTCGACGGCGCCGTTCCCGACCCCCAGGTGGTGGCGGAGGCGTGGGAGGCGTGGCGCGCCGAGGTGGACTTCGCCGAGCGGTACGTCGCCGGGGCGCCCGATCTCGACGTCACCGCCGACGACCCCGAGAACCTGCACGGCAGCGGCGGGGGGCTGATGTCGCTGCGCGAGGTGCTGGTCGGGATGATCTGGGAGTACGCCCGCCACATGGGCCACGCCGACCTGCTGCGCGAGCGCATCGACGGCCGCATCGGCCAGTGATCATCCCGCCGCGGGCTGTGCGCGCCGTCGAGGTGCGCGCTTGGTCAGTCTGACTCGGGCGGTAGGTACTCGAAGATCGGCCCGGCCGTGGTGCCGTCTTCGTCGGGCGTTCGCATCAGGGCCTGGGCCTGGGCCTTGAGCGCGTACATGGCGCGCGTGGCCTGCCCGAGCAGCTCGGGGTGGCCGTTGAAAGCCTGTTGCAGCACCTGCAACAGGTCGCGGTAGCCGTGGCCGAACTCCTCCTGCGCCGCGCGTATCGGGCTGCCCGGGGCGTGGTCGTCCAGCCGCGGGTTCCGCCGCATCGGCAGGACGCCGGCCGGGTCCACGGAGATCGTCTCGCCGGTGGGCCCGGTCTGCGGGGTGTCGCCCCGCCGGTAGCGTCGGCCGGCCTTGAGCTCCTGGAACCGGTAGTAGTGCGCGACCTCGTCCCGTTCGGGGTGGAAGACATCCTGGTCGCCGTCCCAGACCTCGCCGCCCGCCGCACCCTCGCCCTGCTCGACGATCTCTTCCAGCGCCGCCAGCGCGGACTTCAGACCGTCCACCGCCGCCAGCCGCCCGGCGGTGTGCCGGAAGTGGCCGGCGCTCACCTGGCGGGACGGATCGCCGCAGAAGACCGCCTGCTCGCCGAGCCGGTCGCACAGGTCGCGCAGTCCTTGTTCGATCGCGGCGTAGAACTGCCCGATCGTCTCGTAGGCGTCTCCCTCCGCCGGACCGCCGGGCGGTGCCGGCCGTTCGAGACGCAGGAACATCTCCAGCGCCTCGGCGCCGAAGGGAAGCAGCGACAGCTCCAGGGACCTGTCGCCGTGCGGCAACCGCCGGGGGTGCGGCGGCAGCATCTCCGGCCTGTCCAGCCGTGGCCGGCCACCGACGGCGTTGAGCAGGTTGGCGGCCAGCACCAGGTGCAGCATCTCCTCGACGAAGACGCCGCCCACCACCTCGGCGGCCTCCGGGTTGCGGTCCGGGTCGAGCGAGTAGAGCGCGCACAGGTACGGCGGCAAGGTCGCGTGCTCCAGCTCGATCGCCCACTGCAGGTGCTCGCGGAGACTGTCGAGCGTGTCGATCCGTGCCGCCGAGGCGGCGGCGGACTCTGGCGGTCGCGGGTGTTCCATGGGTGTCCTACCTCGGTGTTCGGGAAGGGGCGGATCGCACCGTCGCCAAAGGGACGCTCGGGACGGGTCACGCACCTGGACGCCGGACCCCGATCGCCAGCTAAGACAGGACAGCCCACCGGCCCTGTGACAGAACCCGCGAGAAAATCAGCCGGCCCACCCCGCCCGCGCCGGGCTCGCGGCGACATACGAGCACTCGGCTCGCCCGGGCCGGCCGAGGCTCCTCGGGGACCGCACGACCATGCGGGCCGCCGGACCGGGATCCATCACGGGCGGAGCGGAGAAAGCTCAGCGGGCACTCGACCCGATCGCGGCGAGGTGGTCCGACACCGCGGACGAGCGGCGACCGGCGCGCCCATCAGCGCGGCGAGATCCCCTCCCATGCCCTGACCAGGCGCGACCGTCGGCCCGGGCAGGGCATCCGGCCCGGGCGAGGGGACGGCGAGGTCAGTACGGCCAGCCGGGGACGTTCAGCCGGACGCGGTAGAGGCCGAAGTTGCCGCTGTTACCGCCCCGGGAGGGCGTGCCCGAGGTGATGTACAGCGTCCGGCCGTCGGAGCCGCCGAAGGCGACGTTGGTGGTGTTCAGCCCGGCGGAGATGGTGCCGAGCTGGACCCCGGACGGCGCGTACACGTGAACCTTGCCGTCGTTGTAGGACACCTGGTAGAGGTTGCCGGCACAGTCGATCGTCGCGCCGTCCGAACCGTTCAGGGACGCGAAGTCGGCGCGCGTGCCGACGCTGCCGTCGGCGTTGACCGGCCACTTGTAGACCTTCCCCGAACCGTTGCCGCCGACGTAGAGCGTCTTGCCGTCGGGGGAGAGCACGATGCCGTTCGGCTCCCGGATGGTGTCGTCGATCAGCGAGACGACGCCGTTCTTGACCCGGAACACGCCGGTGCGGCCGGACATCTGGTCCGTGCGGTTCGCGCGCTGGAAGTCGGGGTCGGTGAAGTAGACGGTGCCGTCGGCTCCGACGGTGAGGTCGTTCGGCGAGTTGAAGGCGTGCCCCTGGTAGGAGGAGGCCACCACGCCCCGCGTCCGGTCCGACAGGCGGAAGGAGGAGACGCTGCGCTGGTCGTGCGTCGCGGCCAGCAACGTGCCTCCGTCCCGGCTGAGCGCCAGGCCGTTGCTACCGGAACCGGCGATGAAGGTCTCGAAGGTGTTCGGCTCGGTGAAGCGCAGCACGTCCGCGGGCTGGACGCCTTCCGACCCGGTGCCGTCACGCATCAGCGACAGCAGCAGGGTCTGGGTGGTGGCGTCCCAGACCGGGCCCTCCAGGAAGTTGAACCCGTCGCGGATCTTCGTGGCGGACACCGACGTCGACGGCAGCGGGTTGGGGTAGCTCGTGCCCGGCGTGCACGGCCCGACGCCGGGACGCGGCGTCCCCGGCGAGGGTGTGGGCGTCGGTGTGGGCGCGGGCGTGGGCGTCACGGTCGGCGTGGGCGTCGGCGTGGGTGTCACGGTCGGTGTGGGCGTCGGCGTCGGGGTGGGGGTGGGCGTGACCGTGGGGGTGGGGGTGAGGGTCACGGGGCCGCTGCACATGACGCCGTTGAGCCAGAAGGTGTTGGGCACGGGGTTGGCGCCCGTGAGGCTCGCGCTGAACCCCATGCCACTGGCCGTGGCGTTGGTGGCGATGGAGCCGTTGTAGGACATGCTGGTCGCGGTCACGTGCGCGCCGGACTGCGTCCACGTGGCGTTCCAGCCGGACCCGATCCTCTGGCCGGAGTCGGGGAAGTCGAACTCCAGCTTCCAACTGCTGACCGGGTCGCCGAGGTTGGTGATGGCCACATCGCCCTGGAAGCCGCCGCCCCACTGATTGACGATCTTGTAGGTCACCTTGCACCCGGCGGCGGCCGCCGCCGGCATCGTCACCGCTGCGACTCCACCGGAGACGACCAGCGCGGCGGCCAGTCCGGTGACCGCGAAAGTGGCGAGACTCCGTCTCATCTGGGCGTCCTTTCGGCAACGACGACGGGCAGCCGCCGCCCGCCTCAGAGCGCCGGTCGGGGACGGGGTCCACCGGCACGCCACGCGGCGCACCGCCGACCGACGTCCCGGGATCAAAGATTAGGTGGAGGGTCGCGATCGGTCGCCCGTCACGGCGTCCGCCGGGTGAGACGCCGCCTGATCACCCTTCGCGCGGCGGCCGGTCGCGTGCCGCGCCGACGCCCGCCTCAGCCTGGGCGAACGCCACCGCCTGGCGGTCCCGGCGAGCCGATCGGCGACCGAGAAGAGCCCGGGCCGCGGCGCTGAAACGTTCAGCCCGCCTCCGAGCGCCATGGCCGTCATGGCGGTGGGATGTCAGGTGATGGTCGGGGCGTTCTTCCGGCGTTCGTAGTGGCGGCGCGCTTTCATGCGGTTGCCGCAGCCGGCCATCGAGCACCATCGGGCGCTGTTGCTCTTGGAGTGGTCGACGAAGAAGAGCGTGCACTCGTCTTTGTTCTCGCAGGCGCGGAGCCGGCCCGGGGCGGTGTGCCGGAGGGCGTCCCAGGCCACGATGGCTCGGGCCGCCAGGATGTGCTCGCGAGGCGTCGCGAGCCGCCAGCTGATGCCGGTGTCACTGATGAACGGCTGGTAGCTGACGCCGTGGAGCGCCGGGGCGAGCGCCGTCGGCGTGGCCTGGTCGTGCACCAGTGCCTGGAGCGTGTCGCGGGTCGAGCGCAGAAGTGCGAGGTCTTCGCCGAGATGCGCTTCGCCCGCGTGTTCCGCGATCCAGGCGCCGGCCTCCTCGGGGTCGGCGAGACGATCGGTCACCTCTCCGGCGACGGTCGGGGTCGTGTTCAGCAGGGCCAGGAGCAGCCCCTCGTCCAGGCTTTCGACCTTCATCGTCGTTCTAACCTCCATTCTTGTTTGACAAGGTTACACTCCCATGCCTACCGTCTAACCAACAAAGGTGACTATGGGGGTTAGGGCGATGAGTGCGATGGTGCACCACAGGTACGCGACGGTCGAGGGGCATCGACTCTTCTACCGCGAGGCCGGAACGGCGGGCATGCCGACGATCGTGTTGCTGCACGGCTTCCCGACGAGCTCGTTCATGTTCCGCGACCTGATTCCTCGGCTGGAGGGCTACCGGGTCATCGCCCCCGATCACCTCGGGTTCGGGCTCTCCGACGCGCCTCCGGTCGAGGAGTTCGACTACAGCTTCGACGCGCTGGCGGACCTCACCGCCGGACTGCTCGGGCAACTGGGTGTGACCCGCTACGCGATCGGCGTCCAGGACTACGGCGCCCCGATCGGGTGGCGGCTGGCGATCCGCGACCCCGACGCGGTCGTCGCGGTGATCAGCCAGAACGGGAACGGCTACGACGAGGGGTTCGTCGCCGACACCTGGCAGGGCATCTGGCGCTACCAGCGGGAGCAGACCCCGGAGAACGAGGCGGCGCTGCGCGGGCTGTTCACCCTCGAGGCGCTCCGGGACCAGTACGTGACCGGCGTCGAGGACCCGAGCATCGTCAGCCCGGACACCTGGCACCTCGACCACTCCTACCTGTCGCGGCCGGGCAACGCGGAGGTCCAGCTGAGCCTGTTCTTGAACTACGCCACCAACCCGCCCCTGTATCCGGCGCTGCACGAGTGGCTGCGGAGCAAGCAGGTGCCGGTGCTGGCCACGTGGGGCAAGTACGACCCGTTCTTCGGCCCGGACGGGGCCCGCGCGTTCGCCCGCGACACCGCCAACGCGGAGATCCACCTGTTCGAAGGCGGCCACTTCCTCCTGGAGACCGCCGGCGAGCAGGTGGCGGCGCTGATCCGCGACTTCCTCGCCCGGCACCTGCCGGCGGCCTGAGATCCGCCGCGACGACGGAACGATCGCGGACAGAGGATCAGCGCCGGTCGGCGTGTAGCCGGGGAGTGCGGAGGTGTGTCCCGCTGTGACCGGCGTCACATCTGCAGTGCGCATTTCGACACCGAACAAAGTTCTAGAAGCGCCTACCGTCGGGGACGTCGAATCGGACACGCATCGAATGGAGAAGAATTCATGTCCGTCAAATCCCCGCTGATGTCCCTGGCCGCCGCCGTGATGGCCGCCGGAGCCGTTCTCGCCGGACCGGCCGGTGCCGCCCACGCCGCCACGGTCAAGGCGGTCGACTCGGCCGCGACCGTCTGCGTCAACGATCCCGGGCTGAGCCTGTCCAGGTGCTTCGGTTACACCTGGCACGACGATTTAGCGCCCGGAGAGTTCCACGACCACATCCTGAACGCCCCAGAGAGCGGCCAGTCGGTCGGCAGGTACTACGCCGTCTTCACCGTCAGGGTGGGCGTGAGCGCTGTCAAGCTCACCTACGGCGCCGCTTACGCCTGGGCGGTGGAAAGGCACCTGAAGCTCGTCAGCAGCGGCCAGACCGCCAACGCCAATGTCCACGACAAGAGCAAGCTGACGCTGTACTGGCCCCCCTCCACCGGCGGCTTCACCGACGCCGCGAAGGATGACCTCAACCTGGGCGCGCCGTACCCGGGCAGCACCACCCTCTCCTACACCAGCCACGCCTCCTGAACGGAACCGTCGGCGAATCCCGCAACGATGAGCAGACCGAGGCGACCCGTACGTCGACTTGATGGGACCGGTCGACGCGTGACCCACACACCGGCGGCCCCCACGGGCCGCCGGTCTCGGTGGAACAGGCCGTCCCTCCGCAGACCGCGGATCATCTGCTCACCGTTGATGGCTGTACTCCGGCTTCCCGGCGCCGTACTAGAGTCGCGGGATGGAGAGCCGGAGCCGCGATCGTGCCGGAGACGTCCAGGATGTCGTGGCCATGCGGCTGCCCGGCTATCGGGTCCACTCGGTGGTGCTCCTCGGCGAAGGTCAGGACAACATCGCCTACGAGGTCAACGGCGAGTTGATCGTACGCTTCTCCAAGGAGCCGGACCCGGCGGTCCGGGCGGCGCAGGTGAGGGACGAGGCCGGCCTTCTGGCGGCCGTCGCGGACATCTCACCGCTGCCCGTCCCCGCGCCGAGCTTCACGGTCGCGGAGGAGGGCTGCCTGGCCTATTTCAAACTCCCCGGCACACCGCTCATCGACCTCCCCGCGTCGCGGCGATCGGCCGACACCGCCAATACCGCCGCCATCGCCGCGACGCTGGGCGAGCTGCTGAACGCGCTGCACGGTGTTCCGATCGGGCGGATGGCCGAACTGGTGGACACCGATGACCAGCCCAAGGAGCTGTGGCTACGTGAGGCCGCAGAGACCTACGCCATGGTCGCCGGCCAGGTGCCGCCGGTGTACCGCCACGCGGTGGAGGCGTTCCTCGACGCGCCGCCGCCCGCCGACGGGCACGCTCTGGCGTTCTCCCACAACGACCTGGGGATCGAACACGTCCTGGTCGACCCGGCCGGGCGGGCGGTGACCGGCGTCATCGACTGGAGCGACGCCGCGATCGTCGATCCCGCCTATGACTTCGGCCTCATCCACCGCGACCTCGGGCCCCTCGCCGTACGTGCGGCCCTGAGCAGGTACCGCACCGGCGCCCACGAGGCCGAGGCGATCAGCGCACGCGCCGCCTTCTACGCCAGGTGCAGCGTCTTCGAGGACATGGCCTACGGAATCGACACCGGCCACGGCAGCTACCTCACCAAGAGCCTCACCGCACTGCGGTGGCTGTTCCCGGCGTAGTGCCACACCCTCGGTGAGACGTGCGACCGCCAGAGGGTGACGCCTCCAGCGTTCTTTCCTGCTCGCAGAGGCGCAGCGCGGGGATGAGCCGGCCGAAGTGAGGCAGTGCCGGCCCGCCGAGGCCGGCGCCGGTGACGATCACCTTCATCGCCGGGCCCCGCCGAAGGCGGCGGCGTGCTCGGCGGCCCACGCCGACAGTGTCGTGGCGGGTGCCCCCGTGATGTCGGGCACCGCGGAGGTGACCCGCGGACGCGGGGCGGCGGCCATCGTGGTGTAGCCGTCGAGCAGCTCGTCGACGAAGCCGGCGGGAAAGCCGGGATCGGCCTGCAGCCTGGCGCGTTCCTGCTCCAACGTCAGCTCCTGCCAGCGCAGTGGGCGCCCGATGGCCTCGCCGATCAGCCGCACCTGCTCCGCCTGGGTCAGCACCTCGGGCCCGGTGAGGGTGTAGCGGTGTCCTTCGTGCCCGGGCTCGGTCAGCGCGTGTACGGCTACCGCCGCGATGTCGTCCTGGTGGATCGGCGTCATCGCCAGCGAGCCGAAGGCCCCGCGGACGCTGTCGCCCGCCTTGATCTGCGTGCTCCACCACAGGGCGTTGGCCATGAAGGTGCTGGGGCTCAGCACCGTCCAGTCCATGCCGGACCGCTCGATCAGCCGCTCGACGGTGGCGTGCCAGCGGGCGACCGGGTTGGGTTGCTTCTCGGGCGCGACTCCGGGCAGTGCGCCGCCGCCTGTCATGAAGACGACGTGGCGGACGCGGCGCTTGAGCGCGTCGACGAGGGGGCGGGCGGGTTCGGCCGAGTGGAAGGGCCACATGAGGAACGCGGCGTCGACGTCGTCGAGGGCGCCCGGCGCCTCCAGGTCGGGAGTGATCACCTCGACGCCCTGGGGTGGCTTCGCGGCCTCAGGGGTACGGCTCGTGGCCCGTACGGCGGCACCACCGCGGGCCAGCCGCTCGGCCACCCTCCTGCCCACGTTGCCGGTCGCGCCGAAAACTAGGTAAGTGCTCATGCGCCAAGAGTCCCGTCATGCCGGCGACCACGCACCTCACGTGCCACTTCGTCGCGATAAATAGCCTGTAAGAATGAAATATGGCGATAACTAGCACGCTGGATGCGATGGACTACGCTCTCGTGCACGCGCTGCAGATCGACGGTCGCGCCTCCTTCCGCACGATCGCCGACGCGCTGGACGTCTCCGAGCACACCGTCGCCCGCCGCTACCGCAAGCTCCGCGCGCACGGCGTCCTGCGGGTGGCCGGCTGGCTCGACGGCCGGCGCTTCGGCCGCACCTCCTGGTCGGTGCGCCTGGTGTGCACTCCCGACGCGGCAGGCCAGGTGGCGCAGGCCATCGCCCGGCGCGACGACACCGTCTGGGTCCGCCTGCTGTCCGGCGGCACCGAGATCGCCTGCGGCGTCCAGGCGGGCGGCGAGCAGGACGATGACGCCCTGCTGCTGAAGAAGCTGCCGCGGACGCCGCGCATCGTGGGCATGTCCGCGCACGCGACCCTGCACATGTTCGCCGGGTGGCGCAGCCGGGTCGCGGTACTCACCGACGAGCAGGCCGAGCGGATCCGGCCCGCTCTGCCGCAGCGGAAAGAGGTCTCGCTGAGCGTGCGGGATCACGCCATGGTGCGCGTGCTGGCCCAGGACGGGCGGGCCGGGTACGGCGAGTTGGCGGCGGCCACCGGATGGTCGCACACGACCGTGCGACGCCGCCTCGGCGAACTGCGGTCCGGCGACATGCTCAGGTTCGACGTCGAGATCTCCTCGCGGGCCCTGGGCTACCACGCCGAGGCCTGGCTGTGGATGAAGGTCGAGCCGTCGGCCCTGGCCTCGGTCGGCGAAGCCATGGCCGCCCACCCCGAGGCCGACGTGGTGGCGGCCACCACCGGCCCCACCAACCTCATGGCGGGTGTGACCTGCCGGGACACGGGCGACCTCTACCGCTACCTCACCGAGCGGGTCGCGCCGCTCCACGGTGTGCGCGAACTGGAGACCGCGCCCGTGATCCGCACCGTCAAGCGGGTGGGCACCTTCCCGCCCTGACGCTCACCGGTCAGGATAGAGGCCCTCGAAGGCGCGGGCGACGATCTCTTCGTGAGACAGGGCCTGTCGTCCGGCTCTCGCCGACGTCGGCCATCCTGAACCTGGGGCCGTGCTCTGCTTGACCACCTCCTCGGGCGCCGTGAAGGAGTTGGCTCTGTCTTCGAACTCCGCGGAGGGTTCTATCTGGTCATCGTCACCAAGGGCCAGCGGGTTGGGCTGGGCAGGACGTGGGCGGTCATCGTCGTCCGGCAGCGGAGACTCCAAAGGGTTGCCGTCCTTGTCCACCCGTGTGGTCTTCACATCGGGCTGGCGACCCGGTTCTCGGCTGATCGTCTGGATGGTCGCACCGCCGTCGCTGTGATATTCGACCGCGGTCGTGCTCTGATTGCCTTGGCCTGGGTTGTCGGGCTTGTCGGTGAAACTGGCGCTGCGGTCGGTCATTTTCCCGTTCACGAAATGCTCTCTGACCTCCAGCAGGCTCTCTCCCTCGATCAGGCCCCCTGAAAGCATCGCCCGGTCGTCCTCATATCGGTCGGTGACCACTTTGCCGACGTCGTCGATCGTGGTGACCGTTTTGTCGCCGATAATGTGATAGCGACCATCCGAGTCCGTCTTTTCTTTCTGGGAATATTGTGACGTGGTTACCAGGCCGGACCTGTCGGTCGTGATCTCGCGCCGTTCCAGCGAGTCCACGCCACCGGGGACCGCGGTGCGGATCCACGATCCAGACCCCGTCGAGATCGTGCCGCACGTGACCGGGTCGATGTTCCGCAGGGTGTACTGGTCGATGGTGCTGCCTGATCCCTCCGACACACCGCCTTCTTGCACCCGCACAAGGCGCCCGCCGCCGTCATAGGTCAACTGCCGGTAGGTGCCATCGTCGTTGGTCCAGCGGACGACCGTGGGGTCCCCGGGCAGAGTGGACGGCTGAGTGATGTTGGTCCGGCAGCCGGGCTGGGGAATGAACGTCATGATCGCCCCTAGGGAGTAGACCAGCGAAAGACTCCCCTTCGTATCGCCAAGGGCACCTTGCGCATTACAGGGGTTTCCGTAGCAACCGGCGAAGAGGCGGTAACGGCCAAAAGACGATGAACACGCCGAATTCGGGTGATCTCCCGCATTGCCGACCTGGCGTCCGGCGACGATCTCCCTGTCCTGTCGTCGCCATTCGGCGAGCATGCCGGCGAATCCGGGCTCCAGGTGCCGCCGTTTCGTGTACGCCAATTGCTTCCTGGGTTTCCACGTCTCGCTCGATGGCAGAAGCCCTGACGTTCTCCAGTGGCGCCAGAGCGCGGCTCGCCTCATCGCGCCGGAGCATCGCGGCGGCGGCCTGGGGGAGCCGGGTCCCGGCGACGGGGGCAAGCACCTCATCCCGGAACGGGCCGGCACCCCCGCTTCGGCGGGCAGCGCCGCAGGGTGTCCCGCATGGCCCGGGTTGCTTAAGGAGTTGACTGTTAAGCACTTAATGGTTACGGTCGAGGTATGGATCAGCCCGAAGACCTCCCCGCCAGTCCCCTGAAAAGTCTCAGGGTCATCAACTGGGCCCAGGTGCGGGCGGGGCAGGAGTGGATCCGCGCGCGAGGACTCAGCTTGCAGCAGGCCTTCGTGCTGAGCCATCTCGCCGCCAATCCCGGCGCCATCCAGCGCGACATCGCGCGGGCGACCCGTACGACCGCGGCGAACGTCTCCGGCGTCCTGCGCGGCCTCGAAGCGCGAGAACTCGTCGAACGCCGCTTCGAGAACGGCGACGAACGCAGCAAGCGTGTCTTCGCGACCGACGCCGGGGTCGCGCTCATCGCCGGACGCGACGAGGCCATGGCCGCGGCGGACGAATCGATCCTCGCGCCGCTGACCGAGTCGGAGCGAGCCACCCTCCAGGCGCTGCTCGACAAGATCACCGCCGGTCTGCCGGATCCGGGTGACGCGTAGCCCGCCCGATCCGGGCCCGTCGGACCGCATTCCTCGTTCCCTATTCCCTATTCCTCGTTCCTCGCCGTGGCGGCATGTGCCGCCGCGCGATCGCACCTGCCCGGACGCACGCGTCCAGCACCGAAGGAGCAGACCATGACGCGGGAGAATCCGCTGCTGACGATGATCCGCGAGGTGTGCGCCCTCGGGCGCGCCGAGTTGGAGCGGCCGTCCACCGCCGAAGGCGACCCCGACGCCGGGCGTGCGCTCGTCCAGGGGTTGCGGGCCATCGGCCCGGACGGCGAGCCCAGCGACATCTCGCTGTCCCTCGCACTCCTGGCGCCCCGCGCCGCGTACTTCGACCAACTCGTGCTGCACGCCATCGCGGCGGGGGTCACCCAGGTGGTCAACCTCGGCGCCGGCTACGACGACCGCGCCCTGCGGTTGCGGCACTCCGGCGTGCGCTTCTTCGACCTCGATCTGCCCGGCATCGTCGCGGACAAGGCTCGCCGCCTGCAAGCGACGGGCACCGACACCGGGCACCTCACCCTGGTCGCGGTGGACCTCCACACCGACGATGTCGCCGAGGTCCTGGCGCGCGCCGGGCACGACGCCCACTGGCCCACCCTGTTCCTCGCCGAGCACCTCGCCCTGTTCCTGCAACCCGGCGACGTCGCGTCACTCCTGGCGGGGCTCTTCGACCGCGCGGCGGCAGGGAGCACCCTGGCCATGACCGCCGAGGTGCACCCTGCCGACCTCGACTCCGACCTCGTCGTCTCCACTGTGGACGACGTCATGTTCGGCGGCGCGGGACCGCTGCACACGATCCAATCCCGCGACGCCTGGCTGGCACTGTTCGCCAAGACCGGTTGGCGGGTCGACAACGCGGACGACGCGGACGAGGTGGCGGCGGTCGACCACTTCCACGTGACCGTGGCCGATCGCCCCATCCAGATCCAGACGCAGTTCCTCACCGCGACAGCGTGAGGATTCGCCCCTGTTCCGACAGCTACGGCCAGGTTCGACGTCCCTTCGTCGTCGAGGGTGGTGCCGGCGCCGGCGAGCACGTCGCTGGATGCGTGCGACAGTGGTCAGCCGGCGTACGGGGCGGCGACCGAGCGAACGGGCACTGAACACCATCCGGCAGGTCATGCCCTCCCGGCTCCGGCACCGCATCGACGCGCTGCGCGTCACCGCCGTCGAACGACCCATCACCCGGCCGGCCACCCCGGTCGATGGCGAGGTGCTCCTGGCCAGCAGCGCCGCCGTCCACGCTCGCGAGATCCTGCGGTTCGACTATGGCGCCGAGGCCCCCGACTTCCTGAGGTGCCAGTCCTGCGGAGGAAGTCCAGCATGTTCCCCGCCGGGACGGCCGTCCTGCGGACGAGTGCCTATGGAGACGGCGGCGATGTCGGCCTGCTCTGCTGGGCGACCCGGGGCGCTCGTGTCAGGGCTCACTCGCCTGCGGAGCGGCCGACCGGTCAGGACGTGGGGCCGGACTGTGCGGCAGGGCCATGGATGATCTGTTCCAGGCAGTCGCGGAACAGATCGTCGACGGTGCGGCCGGGTTGGAAGTACTCGGCCACTCCGGCCATCACGGTGGGGTACGCCGTGGCGTACGCGGCCATGTCGAAGCCGTCCAGGGCGTCGGCGTCGGGGCGGCCGGCCTGTTCCTCCAGGACGTAGCCGACGGTGAAGCGCAACACCGTCAACACGATCAGGCGAGCCCGCCGCAGGGGAATGCCCCGCCCGACCAGTGTGCTCATCGCCAGTTCGGAGATGGCGGCCATTTTGAGGGACAACTGGGAGGCCGCGATGATCCGGGCTCCGTCCGGGTGGGTCAGCAACGCACGCCGCAGCCGCCCGGCCAGGCCGATCAGCCAGTCCTGCCAGCACTCCTCCGGCGCGGGCGATGCCAGCTCGGGGAACTGCTGATCGAGGATCGCCTCGGCGATCGCGGTGACCAGCGCCGCCTTGTTCGGAATGTGCCAGTAGAGCGTCGGCGACCGTACGCCGAGCCGGGCGGCCAGTTTGCGCGTCGTCACGCCGTCCAGGCCCTCGGCGTCCAGTAGCGCGACGGCCTCGGTGACGATCCGCTGCTTGTCCAGAACCAATTCCGCTACCTCCCTTGCGCACTCTATCAGTGATAGAGTTCTCTATCAGTGATAGAGAGACGCGTCAGAGGAGGCAACGATGAGACACCGGCACTCGCTCCGCGGCCTGCTGCACTGGGCGACCCATCGCATACCTGGCATCCCCGTGCACACCGAGCGGCCGGCCGGCCATCAGGGCCGGGTCCGCCACGACCACGGGTGGCGGCACTCGCTCCCGCACCACCGTTCGCACGGTGGCGCGCCCCACAGTGCGCACCACCATGCGCACCACCATGGGTTCAACCACGCTCCGGCCCGTCCGCCTCGCGTGCTCGCGGCGTGGCAGACGCGGATCGCCCGTTTATTCGGTCAGGAGCTGGGATGAAGGCGGCGGTGCTCCACGAGGCCGGCGGCATCCCGCGCTATGAGGACTTCCCCGATCCGGTGGCCGGCGACGGCGAGGTGATCATCGACGTCAAGGCGGTCGCCGTCGAGAACGTCGACAAGGCGATCGCGGCGGGCACGCACTACGCCGGCGAGAAGTACCTCGGCCGGTTCCCGGTGATCCCCGCCTTCGACGGCATCGGCGCCCTCCCGGACGGCACGCTCGTCGGGTTCGGCGACATCCGCCTGCCCTACGGCGCGCTCGCCGAGAAGGCCGTGGTATCCCAGGGCTCCTACGTGCCGATCCCCGACGACGTCGACCCGGCCGTGGCGACCGTGATGGCCTCGGCCATCACCGCGATGTCGATGAAAGCGGCCGCCGGGTTCGTTCCCGGGGAGACGGTGCTGGTGCAGGGCGCCACCGGGGTGGCCGGGCGGCTCGCGGTCAAGGTGGCCCGGCTGCTGGGCGCGGGCCGGATCGTCGCCACCGGCCGCGACGACGACCAGTTGCGCGAGGTACAGGACATCGGGGCCGACACGGTGATCAACACCGCGGTCTCCGACGAGGCTCTGGCGCAGGCGTACCTCGACGCCAAGGGGGACGGCGGCTACGACGTCGTCGTGGACTACCTGTGGGGCAGGCCCAGCGAGATCCTGCTGCGCGCGCTGGTGCCGAGGTCGTTCGCGTTCGGCAAGCCGACCCGGGTGGTCCAGATCGGCGAGTCGGCCGGCAGTGAGCTCGCCCTCGCCGCTTCGAGCCTGCGCACGTCCGGCGTGGAGATCTACGGCGCGGCCAAGGGGCTCGACCCGCAGACCATGGAAGAGGTGTACCAGCAGATCGTGACGTGGACGCGGTCCGGCGAGCTCACCTTCGACGTGGAGAAGGTCCCGCTGAGCGACATCGAGACCGCCTGGCAGCGAACCGACCTCAAAGGCAGGCGACTGGTCGTGACGCCATGACCGGCCAGGGCATCAGCGATGATCACCGGTCGGCGATCCGTCGCCGTCCTCACCCACGGCGTCCACGGACCCGTCTCGAGCGGCGGGGCCTGGTGCCGTGACCGGAACCGACCACCGGCTTCGCGCGTAGCCGGCCGCGCCGATCGGATGTGCCGCACAGGTCCGGTCGGCGCGGGCCGCGGTCAGAATGTGGCGATCGGGTTGACCGGGCTGCCGGACGTACCGGCGAAGCGGACCGGCGCGACCGCGAGGTGGAAGTCCCACTGGCCGAGGTCGGCGGCCGTCGTCGCGCACGCCTCCAGGTCACAGTTGTCGAGCATCCACAGACCCATGGCGACCAGGCTCACGGCGTGGACCGGCATCAACACCTCTTCGTACCCCGACGGCTGCACGTCCTGAGGGGTGTCGGCGCCGATCAGCGCGACCTGCCGTTCATGCAGCCACGGCAGGCAGGACGCGTGCCAGCCGGCCTGCGTGAAACCGCCGGCCGCACCGGTCTCGTGCCGGACGCGGCCATGGCCGGTCCGCAGCAGTACCGCATCGCCGGCCTGCACCCGCACACCCTGGCGGCGCTCGGCCTCCTCGAGATCGTCGGGGAACACGCCCTGCCCCGGTTCCAGCCACGGCACATCCCGCGCGCTCGCGATGTCCAGCAGGACACCACGCGTGATGATCCCGTTCGCCGCCGCCGTGACGGACGCCCACGACGATCCCGTCGCGGCGTCGACCAGCGAGTGCGGCCGCCCGTTGTACATCGTGCCGTCCCAGTAGATGTGGCACGGCGAGTCGAGGTGGGTGAGGGTGTTGCCGTGGAAGGTGATGCCGAGACGCTCGGTCGAAAAGCCCCAGCGCCGGTCGTTGCGGAACCCGGGCGCCGGCATGTTCTCGGCGCCCGGCATGTCGGCGGCGCACGGGCACGTGGTCGTCGACCGCTCCATCTCCTCCGGCACGGCGACCTCCCACGCGCACGAGACGCTCCTGCCGTGGCGCACGGCCCGCGCCGCCGCCAGCCGGACGTCGTCGGTGATGTGGTTCAGAGTGCCGAGCTCGTCGTCCTCACCCCACCGTCCCCAGTTCGACAGCGTGTCGAAGTAGCCGACCACGTCGTCCTGTGTGGGCATCGGTCGCTCTGCCGTCATCCCAGCATCGGCTCCTCCGGTCAGGCGGTTCGAGACACCGAAGGCAGCGCGTCCCGCCCTCTCCTCTGACATGCCAAGGTCCGCTGAGCCGGCATGCTACTAGATCATCATGTCGGTCGCGTCCAGGTTCGGCCGGTCGGACGAGCGGCTGTCGCGCCGGTAGCGTCCGGGCGCGAGGCCGAATTCGCGTTTGAACGCGTTGGCGAAGGCGAACTCCGAGCCGTATCCCACCTGTTCCGCCACGACGCTCAGCGGAGCGTCGGAGTCGCGCAGCAGCCGCATCGCGGTCGTCAACCGCCACCAGGTCAGGTAAGCCAGCGGTGGCCGCCCCACGAGCGCTGTGAAACGACGGGAGAAGGCGGCGCGCGACAGTCCCGCGTGTGCGCCCAGGCCGGCGACGCTCCAAGGGTGCGCGGGATCGCGGTGGATTGCCTCAAGGGCGGTGCTGATGGCCGGGTCGGCGAGCGCGGCCGCCCATCCGGTGGCCCCGCCGCCCACCGGTTGGTCGGCGAGCCATGCCCGCAGGATGTAGAGCAACAGCGTGTCCAGCAGAGCGGGCACGAGGGCGCCGGTGCCCGGCTGGGGTTCTTCGAGTTCCGCGCGGAGCAGATCGACCGCGGCGCGCAGCCGGGGATGGCGCCCGGGCCGTGCGGGCAGGTGCAGCAGCGGAGGCAGATCGTTCAGCAGCGGGTGAGCGCGAGCGGCGTCGAGTTGGTAGGCCCCGCACAACGTCACCGTGACCGGGAAGCCGGCGCGCGCCCGGCCGGCCGGTGCGGCGGCATATCTGCGTTCGAACCTGACGTCCTCCTGCGGATCACAGACGTGGTCGGCCACGGGCGTGGACGGAGCGTCGGCCAGGCCGTGCCGGCTCTCATGCGGAAGGAACACCACGTCGCCGACGGCCAGCGGGAAGGGGGCACCGTCTTCCGGGATGAACCAGCAGGGGCCGCGCAAGACGATCTGAAATCCCGCCGCTCCCGGCACCGTCCGGAACCACTGCCCCCACGGCACCGGCCATTCGACCAGGGCAGATCGCGGCTCACCGGTGCGCATCACGGCGATCACATCGCTCAGCACATCCATCCCCGGAGCCTAGCGACGCTTCTCACCGCGAAGACGCTCTCTTAAGAATTCGAGATGAACGCGCATTGTCCGTCTCAGGCATCGGTCCTACGGTCGAATCACTCAAAGATCAGCAAGGAGCGGTACCCGTGCGGAGCGAGGGCCTGGTGCCGCTGCAGACAGGAAAACTCATGACAGCAGAACCCGTATCGGACCGGCCCGTTAAGAGTCCGGGCGCGTCGATGATGGCGGCGCGCGTCCACGCCTTCGGCGGGCCCGACGTGATCCGCCATGAGCAGGTACCCCGCCCGTACCCTGGACCGGGGGAGGTGCTGGTGCGTGTGGCCGCCGCCGGGTTCAACCTCTCGGACGTCGGCTTCCGTGCCGGCATGATGCAGGACTTCGTCCCGCATGACCTGCCGTTCACCCTCGGCTCCGAAGCCGCCGGGACGGTCGTCCGGACCGGAGACGGCGTCGAACACTTCAAGATCGGCGACCACGTCGTCGGCCGTCTCGACGAAGGCGGCGCGGCGGCCGACTACCTCACCGCCACCGCTGCCCGGCTGGTACGCGCTCCTTCCACGCTTCCGATCGCCCATGCCGCGGCGATCCCGGTCGCCGGCCTCACCGCCTGGCAGGGACTGTTCGAACACGCCCGCGTCGAACCAGGCACCCGGATCCTCATCAACGGGGCGGGCGGCGGCGTCGGCATGTTCGCCGCCCAACTGGCCCGCCATGCCGGCGCGCACGTCATCGCCACCGCCGGCCCCCGCAGCGCCGAACGAGTCCGCGCCTACGGCGCCGAGCAGATCATCGACTACACACGGGTCCCGCCGCATCAGGCGCTGGACCGCCCGGTGGATCTGGTGTTCAACCTCGTCCCGATACCGCCCGACGCCGCGGAGGCGCTGTGCCGTGCCGTCCGTCCCGGCGGTTCGATCGTCTCGATCACGATCCCGGTGGAACCCCCGGCCGGAACCGGCGTGACGGCCACGCACTTCGTCGCCCGCAACGACCCCGCCCAGCTCGCCGAACTCATCACCCTCATCGACAGCGGCATGGTGCGCGTGGACATCACGGCAGCCCGCCCGCTCACCGAACTCCCGGCACTGCACCGCGACGCCGAAGCCGGCCACACAAGCGGCAAGACCATCCTCATCCCCTGAAGAAGAGCGCTCTGATGCCCACCACCTTCACCCGCTCGGCCACCCCGAGCCTCGGCCGCCCCGAGCCTCGGCCGCCCCGAGCCTTCGCCGCCACGCATACGCGGTCGGTGCTGCCGTCCTGGCGACGGCCCAGGCCGTGGGCTGCTGCCGCAGCCTGGGCGTGGAACTTCACGTTGACCCCGGCGACGGACGCCCGGCCCGGGTCGTCGGCCCGCCTCATCCACCTCAACCGGTCGGCGCGTCTGCTCGTCCCGGCGAGAGTCGACAACGGTTCGGCTCGGCCCATCCTCGCGGGCATCATGGTCACCGTGCCAGAACTCGTCGATCCGACCGGCAGGTTTATGACATCGTTCGTGGCCGCGCTGGCGGAGTTCCGCGCCGACCCCGATCATCCGGTTCCCTGGTTCGTCGATGACGTCGACCCGCGGGCTCTGGTCGACTCGGCGGCCTTCGAGGCGTACACCGCGCGCGTGCTCGGGGAGCGGAACCCATCGGGCGTACGGCCCGGATTCGTGCCGATGACCACCTTGTGGTGGGCCGACGGCGAGCACTTCCTGGGCGGATTGGCCATCCGCCACAGACTCACCCCGGCACTGGAGAAGCTCGGCGGTCACATCGGCTATCACTGGTTGCATTTGTCGCAGTGGACGTCGCTGGGCCGTTTGCCGGTTGTGAGCTGTCTGAGCCAGTCGATCAAGCGGACGTCGTGGACCTTGAGGTCGTAGAACCTGTCGAACTCGAAGAGTCCGTGACGCGCGCCGGGTGCCGTGTAGCTGTGCAGGGTCACCCCGGCGGTCTCGATCGCGCTCTCGTTGGCGTCGATGACGGCCAGGAGGTTCGGTGGGTTCCCGGGCATCCATGTGGTCACCTCCATCGCGGCGGCGGGGTCGAAGGCGTAGTCGAAGCGGGACAGGACGAGTTCAGGAGCATGATGGGCGGCTTGGATCCAGAACCGGGGGATGCCCCAGTTACGGACGGTGAGCCCGCCGACCGCCCAGGCGGGCACGGCGTCATAGGCACCCCACGCTTTGCCGAGGACCTTGGCGTTGAAGTCGGGATTGTCAGGCCAGGCGCCGGACTGTGCACCGAACACGGTGACCTTGGCGTGCGGGAGCCGGTCGGCGACCAGACCGCCGTAGAGGGGAGCGGCGATCGACCCTGCGGTCTTGCCCATGACGACGACCTGGGCGGCGCTCGGATAGCGCGTGGCGAGGTAGTCGAGCGCCGCGGTGCCGTTGACATAGCCGCGGTGCTGGACGGTCAGCGTCGGTGCGTACTCCTGGGCGACGTTGCCGAGGTGCGCGTCGCCGGTGCAGGAACTCAGGTAGATGATCGAGTATCCGGCGAACGGGTTGTCGGCCTGGGTCAGGTCGAAGAAGCCGGACTTCTGGTCGTACGGTCTCTCGCCGCCCTGGTCGTTCCAGTCGTAGAAGTCGTTCTCGCCCGCCTTGCCGGTGCTGGTGAAGGCGCACATCTCGGCGTCCCAGCAAACGCCTCCGCCATTGAGGAACAGCACGACCCTGGTCGGATCGGCCTGCCGTTCCCAGAAGGAGAATCCGCCACCGTCGGCACACTGGCACTCGCCTCCCGGCACGATCTTTCTCCACGCATGCGTTGCGGTGCCGATGCCCCCCGACGGCGTCGCGGTGCGCTGTGCACTGTCGCTGCGGAAGGCGAACGCCGTACCCGCTCCCAGCAGCGACACCAAACCGGCGATGATGGGCAGCCGCCATCCGCGCGGAACCCGCCGCCGTTCCCGCTCGTGGCCGGCCCACAGGAACGCCACGAGCACGCTCGCGAGAACGGCAGCCCAGCGGTAGTGCGACACGGTCCAGTACGGGTCGGTGGGCGTGAGGATCAGGGCCACCGGGTGTGGCAGGAACCAGGCGACGGCTGCGAGTAGCAGCACGGCCGGCGCCGCGATGACGCCCGTGTTCCCGTCGGCGGTGCGCCGCTGTGCGATGGCGGCCAGGGCCAGGGCGGCGGCCAGCAGGGTCGCCGCCTCCAGCGTCAACGCGCCGACGGGCAGGTGCGCGGTGGCCGCGTGGTGGCCGGTCGTCTTCGCCAGGCCGAGACCGAGCAGCCACCACAGCGCGACGACCGGCACGGCCAGCGTGACCCGAACCAGGTTGCGAGCCAGACGTGAAGTAGGCACCGTGGGGATGCTGCGGGTCGCGGGGTCGTCGAGGAGGAACGCCGCGCCGAGCGCGACGCAGACCGCCGCGATGCGGGCCAGATTGGTCAGGTGGGTACCGGTCAGCCTTGCGGTCAGCGCCTCGGGTACCAGCAGGATGGCCGGTCCCAGGGCCGCGCCGGCCAGCATCGGCCGCCACATGATGGCGTGCGCGGTGGACCGCAGCAGCGGCAATAGGGTCCTGGTGTTCATCGGCAGGCCGTGCTCGTGGCCGGGGCAGGTACGCCGAGGATCTGCGCGGCCTGCGCGGCGGTTGTGCCGGGCGCGGTCAGCGTGGCCCAGGACTGCTGGACGCGGGCGGCGATGTCGGCTCGCGGGCGGGCCAGCGCCTGCGTCGCCACAGTGAGTTCGGGCGCCGGTACGTAGACGGTGGGGAACAGCTGCGTCTCGTAGAACGAGACGCCACCCCGTTCACCGCGCGCCTCCTCGGCAAGCAGGCGCAGCCCGGTGCCGGCCTGTGTGCCGGCCTGCCCGGCGAGCCACACGACCAGCACGCCCGCGCCGCCGCAGGCGGTGGCGCCGTCGCGCGCCTCGCCGGGCTCGCCGGGCTCGTCGGCGACCAGCCGGTAGGCGACCTGCGCGGCGAGGTCGGCGGCGGCGCGGCTGTCACCCCATTGGGTGCCGATGCCGACCGCCCTGGGGGTGCCGGCGGCGGCGTCGTCCGCCCGCCACGCGGCGAGCAGCTGCTCCGGCGTGGTCCCGCGGTCGAAGGCCAGGACCACGATGCGTTGCCGGACGGTGAGCTGCGTGGACCGGGCCGTGGCGGGTACCCGGGCCACGACAGCCTGCACGACCGTGTTCCACGCGGGGATCCAGCGGCTGAATCCCGCCAAGGCGCAGTAGGTGACGTGGCCGAGGTCCCGGCAGGTCTCGTGCTGGGACGGGTGGTTCATGACCGCGGTCCGGGCCGCGGCGACGGCGCGATCCGGCGGGGACAGCTGTGCCGTACCGCCCGCCACCGCGCAGACCAGCGCCACCGCCGCGGCCACGGCCACCCGGACGCCACGAGCACCGGCGCCCAGCACGGCGGCGGTGGCCAGCAGCCCGGCCAGGCCGAGGAGGTAGCCGAGGTGGGCCGCGGCCGGGCGGGCCATCAGGGATACCGGCGTGGGCATCTCGAGGGCCGCCCCGCCCTGCGGTGTCAGCCACAGGGTCTTTCCGCCGCCGTTGGTGAGCGGCTCGAGTGCGACGAGACCGGCGAGCAGGACGAGCAGCGCCAGGGGTGCTACGACCGCCGAGCGGGTGAGCCGGCCCAGCAGCACGCCGAGCGCGCCGAGCAGCAGGACGGTGGCCGGCCCGATCGCGAGCTCGTACGGGTTCGGGTGGCCCGCAGCCGGAGCGCAGACCGCGAGGACCGCCATGCGGGCGAGGATCAGGACGGCGCCGACCACGGCCGGCGGGAGTATGGCGAGCAGGTGCGCGAGGGTACGCCCGTGATCTGGGAGGATGAGTACCTGGCTCAGGCCCGTGGTGCCGTCGCGGTGCGTCCGCAGCACGGCGAGGTTGCCGACGATCAGTGCGGCGCCGCCGAGCAGCATCATCATGCCCATCGCGCTGTCGCGGTCGAGTTGCTGCAGCACGGGGTAGCGGGTGGTCCCGATCGCGAACCAGGCGGCCACCCAGCTGCCGGCCAGCAAGAGGGTCGCGGCGACCGTCATCGGGTGCCGGAGCATCCGTACCGTCTCCACCCGGGCCAGGGCCAGGACGGCCCGGCGCGGCGCGGCGGCGTCGACCGCCGGTGTGCCGGATGCTTCGGCCGGCACCGCGGTCATGCCGCACGCCCCGCGAGGCTCGCGGCGTCGATCAACATCAGGTACCCGTCCTCGATGCTCGGATCGACCAGCCGCGCGTCGGACGGCGGGTTGCCGATGTTGTGGTAGTCACCGTTGCCGGTGCGCCACGCGGCGAGCGCGCCATCCGCGCGGGCCGGGCTGGTCCACACCCGGCCGCGCGCCACGCCGGCCAGCGCCACCGGCTCGCCCTCGAACCGGATCCGGCCCTGGTTCAAGACGATGACGCGCTGGCATACGGTGGCCACGTCCTCGGTCTGGTGGGTGGACAGCAGAACGGTGCGACCTTCGCCGATATGCGCGATGAGCTCGCGGAACCGCAGCCGCTGCTCGGGATCCAGGCCGACGGTGGGTTCGTCGAGGATCACCAGTGCCGGGTCGTCGAGCAGCGCCGCGGCCAACCCGACGCGCTGGCGCATACCCCCGGACAAGGCCTTGATCTTCTTGCCGCGCTGGTCGTCCAGGCCGACCGCGTGCAGCACCCGGCGTACTTCGTCGTGCCGGCCGTCCACGATCTCCTTGAGGATCGCGATGTAGTCGACGAACTCGAACGCGGTGAAGTGCTGGTGGAAGCCGGGGTTCTGCGGCAGGTACCCGAGACGCCGCCGGACCGCCAGCCGCCCGGCGGCGCCGCGCGGATCCACGCCAAGGATGCGCAACCGCCCGGCATCTGCCGGGATGGCGGTGGCGAGGATGCGCAGCAGCGTGGTCTTGCCCGCGCCGTTCGGCCCGAGCAGCCCGGTGACCCCGTCGTGCAGCGCGAACGACACCTCTTCCAGGGCTGTCGTGCGCCCGAACCGCAGCGACACTCCTTCGGCCCGCACCGTCGTCACATCGTCCTCCTCGTGCCCGGGTCGGCGACGCGCCCCAGATGGTGGGTGGTATCGAAGGCGGCGCGGACCTTCCACAGGGCCATCGCCGCCGCGGCGGCACCGGCCGCGAGCCCGGCCTGGCCGGGCGCGGTGAACAGGACAGACTCGCCGGTAGTGCGTTGCACGGTGGCCCCCAGCAGCGCCAGCCAACCGAACCCCACGGCGAGGGGCGCCGCGACCGGGCCGAACCGAGGCATCAGGGCCAGGCTCAGCAAGGTCAACGCCAGCGACGGGGCGAGCCAGCCGAGGACCACCGCGCCGTACGCCGGCACCGCGATGCTGGCCACGCCGGTCAGCGCCGTGGTCGTGGACAGCACCGCCGCGCAGCGCAGCAACAGCAGGCGGAAGGTGTGCAAGGGCGCGACGACGGCCAGCTCGTAACTGGGGTCGACGCGTGGGCCGAACGAGATCGCCACGCCGATCAGCGGGAGCAGCGGGGCGATCGCGAGCAGCGGGATCGGTACCGTCATCGACCGGCCTAGGTGCGCGGCGCCCGTGGTGACCGCGAGGGCGAAGCCCACCGCGGCGAGCCACGACCTGCGCAGCCCCGGCGTGCAGGCCAGCAGCCGTGCGGTGTGCGCCGCCACGCCCAGCCGCACCAGGAGCGCCTCGACCGGGCCGGGCCGGGGGGCGTCCAGCTCGGCGTCCAGCCGCGCCCAGCCGGCGCGGACCGCGGCCGGGTCGACGTGCTGCGCCAGCCGTTGGCGGCAGCGCGGGCAGGTCCCGAGGTGCGCCTCGGTCGACCACCGCCACGGCGGCCGCGCCGCACCGTCGGCGTATGCCCGCAAGTCGTCGTCCGCGACATGCCAGTCATCGGCACTCATCGCCCACCTCCCGGGGTCGTCATGTCAGGTCCTCGCGCAGTTGCCGCCGCGCCCGCATCGCCCGGGTCTTGACAGTGCCCACCGGGATACCCAGCAGGGCCGCCGTCTCGCGCGTGCTCAGCCCGTCCAACACCGTGGCCTGTACAACCGCGCGCAGCTCCGGGGACAGGCGGGTCAGCGCCCCAGCTAGGTCGCCATGCTCCACGCCCAGCAGCAGTTCCTCCTCCGCCGAGGGCGCGGTACGCCAGCGGCGACCGGCCAGCAGCCGCAGCAGCCTGTCCCGGGCGCGCTGCCCGCGGATCGCGTCGACCAGCCGTCGGAAGCCGATCTGCCACAGCCAGCCGGCGACGTCACCGCCCTCCCGGTACCGGGCAGAACCGCGCCATACCGCCAGGAACGTCTCCTGCACCGCGTCGTCCACCAGGGCGGCGTCCGGGCACCGGTACCGCAGCCGGACCGCCAACCACGGCCCGTAGCGTAGGTACAGCGCCTCGAACGCGGCGCGGTCGCCGGTCGTGGTCGCGGCCAGCAACTCCGCGTCGCTCTGCTCAGGTACGGCGCTCACATCCCGTCATCGAATCGAACCCACCCAACGGTTCACGATTTCGGTACGCAAAATTCCGACCACGGGGTGGCGGGCCCCGAGCCGGGCCGGCGGCGGGTGCGTCCACGGAGGTGGTGTACGACAAGCCCTGGTGGACGGCGTGTCGTGAGGTAGGAGAGGGTCACCGCGGAGATTCCTCTGAGACGCGGCGACATCGGTGAATTCAGATTCGACCCGTCCCCTCACGGGCGAAGTTCGGTTCCGCCGCTTCCAGTCGCGGTGCCGAGATGCCCAACCGTCGTGCTTCGGTCAGGGTGTCCCGGCAGACCTCACGCGGCTCCTCGGCGTCGGGGTCGGAGTGCGCCGCGAAATTGACGCGCACGGGCGCGACATGAGCAGTCAGCCAGGCGAGCGCGGGGGCCGTCAGCCAGGTGGGCGCCCGGAACAGCAGCACACCGCCCCGGTGACGCCGCAGGTCAAGGCCACGCGCCTCGAGGAGCGGCAGAAGCTCGCGGACCGCCAGCAGCGCCTGGCGTAGGTCGCCCGTTGCCCCGGCCAGCTTGGACAGGGAACCGAGTCGCAGGCCCTGCGAGTGCAGACCGGCATTCGCCGCGAAATGGACCCACAGCCAGCCGCGGAAGTCGGGCCGCTCCTTGAGCCGGAGCCCGGCCTCGCGGAACGCCTGGCGCACGGCCTGTTCCCGGTCGGTCGGGGGCTGGCCGAGGGTGCCGAAGATGACCGACGGCAGCAGCGCCCCACGGAGCACGCCGTCCGCGCCGAAACCGCCACCGGCTTGGGGAAAGCCCCAGGCGATCTGGTCGACAGGGAGTGCGCCGATCGCGGCCCGCGGCTCGGTCCAGATGTTGCCGAAGACCAGCACCGTGGCCTGTCCGACGCGCGGGGACAGGAAGGCCGTCGCCTCCGCGAGGCGGTGGTGCGGCACGCTGAGCACGATCAGGTCGAAGTCGTGGTCCGGCTCCAGCGCCTCGCGGTAGCGCACCGGCCACGTCTCGACGACGCGCTGCCACCACACCCGGCGCCGCATATCGATCAGGTCGAGGTCCACTGCGTCCCCGTACGTCGCCGCGCGGCCCGGCCGGACGTAGAACTCGACGTCATGTCCCGCCTGTTGCAGGGCCCAGCCGTAGACAGTGGCGATCACGCCTCGGCCGAACATCAGGATCTTCACACTGCACCTCGTGGGGTACGATCGAATTGGAGGTCATCTCCACTTTCCAAAAATATGGAGGTCATCTCCATTTGTCAACGCGAGGTAGCGCATGACCGCCGACAAGCCGCTGCGGGCCGACGCCCAACGCAACCGCGATGCCCTGGTCGCCAAGGCACGAGAGGTCTTCGACGCCGGCGACTTCTTCGACCTGCGCTTCGATGACTTCGCCCGCCTGGCCGGGGTGGGCACCGGCACGCTGTACCGCCACTTCCCCACCCGGGAGGCACTGGCCGAGGCGGTCTACCACGGGGAAGTCGCCGCGCTGTGCGACCGCGCCCGCCGGCTACAGGCCACGCTGCCCGCGGCGGAGGCTTTGGCGACCTTCCTGCGCGGCATGGTCGACCACATAGATGCCCACGAGGGCCTGGCCCGGACGCTGGCCACGCTCATGGCCGATCGCTCGGGTGCCCTCGCCGAGGGCAGCCGGGCGCTGGAGCAGGCCGTCACCGACATGGTGGCCGCCGCCGTGCGGGACGGCGCCGTTCGCGACGACGTGGACGCCGGTGCCGTGATGATGGCGCTGCACGGCATCGGTGCGGCCCATGACCGCCCCCGTTGGCGGGCCGAGGCCGACGATGTCATCACCCTCGTGCTGGACGGGCTGCGCCGCCCCCTCTGACAAGGTGCGACACGAGGTCGCATGCCGCGAGCGAAGGATCCGGTTTGCAGTACGGCGGCGACGGTACGGTCCGGGTCCTGGGGGTCAGGTGGCCCGGGTTTCGGCGAGCTTGGCCGTCAGCGCGACGCGGGAAGTGACCCCCACCTTGGCGTACACGTTGGTGAGGTGAAATTCGATGGTCTTGACGCTGAGGACGAGTTCGCGGGCGATCTGCCCGTTGGTCAGTCCGCGCACGGCGAGCCGGATCACCGCTTGTTCCTGCGTCGTGAACCCGTAGCGTTCGGCGGGGGCGCCGCTGGGACGCGCGCGCCCGCAGGCGGCCAGTTCCTGATTGCAACGTTCCAGCAGCGGTGCGGCGCACATGCCGGTGAGCGCCGTGTGGGCCGAGGTGAGCTGGTGTGAGGCCGACCTACGGTGCCCGGCCCTGCGCAGGAAGGCGCCGAAGTCCAGGCGTGTCCGGGCCAGCAGGTAGGGGTTCCCGGACGCCTCGGCGTGTCGCAGACCGGATTGGTAGGCCTGGCCCGCCGGGCCGAGGTCGTGGCGGGCGGCCAGCAGGGCGCCGCGGCAGCGTTCCATGGCCGCCAGAACCGAATGCCGCCGCCGCTGCGAGGCGAGCCGGAGCGTGGCGGTGGTGATCGTCTGGGCCCGGTCGTGCTCGCCGACGGCGATCAGGGCGTCGACCAGCAGGTCATGCCAGAGGACGACGCCCGGCTCGTGCACGATGTCGTGGACGTCCAGGTCAAGGAGCGGCGCGCAGGCGGCGATGACGCCGGCGGGATCGCCGCGCGCGCCCGCCAGGGCGGCGCCCGCGGCGGCCGTGTGCGCCAGCGAGGCGATCCCCGACGCACGGCCGAGCCGCTCCCGCGCGATCCGCACGTGGTTCTCCGCCCGCTCCCAGTCACCACGGGCGGCCGGAACCAGGGCGGCCAGGGCATGACAGATCGGAGCCAGCCAGCCCTGCCCCGCGTCGTCCGCGATCGAGGCGGCGGCCTCGGTGTGGACGAGCGCGTCGTCCCACAGGCCTGCCCGGTATTCGGCCTGCCCGAGCAGCGCGGTCGCGAGCAGCCGGAACGGCAGCGATCGCTCACGGGCGGCCGCCACCCGGGACAGGTCGGCGACCGCGCCGTCGAGGTCGTCGGACACGGTGCGCGCCAAGCCCCGTCCGAGGAGCGCGCTGAGCTCGCCGGCGGAGGCCACCGACGAGTCGGGCAGCGCGGCGGTGCGGGCCAGCGCCTCCTCGATGCCGCCGGAGAAGCACAACCCGGTGATCGCGATGGAGACGGTGAGGTCGGGGTCGGTGTCGTGGGGGAGCAGCGCGAGCGCCCGGTCCGCCCAGCGCGCCGCGTCCGCTCCGCGTGCCGTCATCAGCGCCAGCATGGCCAGTTGCTGCGCCGTACGCGCGGACAACTGCGGTTCACAGTCTGGATCGATCTCCTTCCACGCCTGGTCCAGCAGCGCGAGCGCCCCGATCGTGTCCCCCTCGACGGAGGCCACATGGCCCAGAGCGTAGGAGCGAAGCCCTGCGGGGGCGGCGGCCGGGATCGAGGCCGCGAGGTCCTGCGCCTCCTCGATCCGGCCGGCCATCAGCAGTGGCGTCACCGCCTCGGTCGCGAGCAGGGCTTGGTCGCCCGGGTGTTCACTGGATCGGGCGGCGTTGACCAGGTGGGTGGCGGCGCTGGACCAAAGCCCGCGAGCGGCCTGGCCGCGCCCATGGTGGGCGAGATCGCGCGCCAGATCGGCGTCGGGACGGTCGGCGGCCCGCACCCGGTGCGCGAGCCTAAGGTTCTCGTCGCGTACCAGCCCGGCCGCGGCCAGGTGCAAGCGGCGACGGTGGTCGAGCAGGAGGCTCTGGTAGATCGACGCGTGCACCAAGGGATGGGCGAACTCGACGGCGAGGCCGTCGGGGCCGGGCCGATGGGCGAGCAGGCCGGCGGTGCACGCCTGTTCGAGCAGGGGGAGAGGAGCCCTCAGCTCCGCGAGGTCGGCGGCGAGGTGGAGAGGGCACGAGGTGCCGAGTACCGCTGCGGCCTGCACGAGCGACTGCGCCTGCGGGCCGCACTTGGCCAGGCGCCTCAGCACCAGCAGAGCGTAGGACCGCGGCGCGGGCAGCGGCCCTTCCGCGTCGGTCAGCGCCCGCTCCGGAACCTCTTCCAGGAGGGTGCGCACGTGCAGCGGGTTGCCGCTGGTGTGGGCGTGCAGCCGCTGTGCGGCCCTGCGGCCGAGCCGGGGCCCGCCGAGCTGGGCGCTGAACCGCGCCAGTTCCCCTGAATCGAGCCCGGTCAGTGCCGTACGGCCGGCCTGCGGCCCGTCCAGCGCGCGCAGCAGTCCTTCCGGGAGATCGTCCAGGTCACGGGTCACCACGATCGCGAGCACCCGGTCGTGGCGCAGCCGCCGCAGCGCGAACGCGATCGCCTGGAGGGACGGCGGGTCGCCCCACTGCGCGTCGTCGACGACCGCCACCACCGGCGTCCCGTCCTGTGCCTGGCCGAGGGCGGCGAGGAGCGACGCGCCCGCGGCGAACGGATCGGCGAAGTGGTCGGGCAGCACGACGAGCCGGCTCAGCAGACCGTACGGCAGGGCGGTCTCCGCCTCGTCACCGCTCGCGTACAGCACATGCGGCCGTTTCGCGTCGTGGAGGAACCGCCGTACGAGTGCCGTCTTGCCGATGCCGGCCGGGCCCTGGATGAGATGCAGGCGAGGTGTGCCGCCGTCGGCCTGGTGCAGAAGTTCGCCGAGCGTCGCGAGTTCGCGTCGCCGGCCGACGAAGGCGGGGTCAAGGCCTGATGACATGGTCGGCTCACCTGGTGGGGAGGACGTCCGCAGCCTCTAACACGCTGCCGTCCGCGGCCCCGCCGGTCAATAGGTTCACGGCTCCTCGAGCAACCGGAGCAGGTCGAGCCAGCCGTCGAACGCCTGCGTCGCGCCGCCCTCGGGCGTCAGCAGGCCGGACACGTCACCGTCGTGGTAGTAGATGTCGACGACGAACCGCATGTCTCCTCCTCACGGCCGTGGCCCGTTCGGGCCGGTGAGGCCCCCAGTGCCCGCCAGGGGAGTGCCCTGCCGCCACCAGCCGGTGATTCCGGACACGCCGGTCCCACGGTCCGGGGCCGCGGGGCCGTGTGCGGTGAAGGACCCGGCCAGCAGATCGGGACCGATGAACCGGAAGGTGCATGAGCGGATCCACGTGCGGCCGCCGTCGCTGACGACCATCCGCAGCGTGCGGGTCTCCGGTTCCCAGGCGGCCCGCTCGACCTGGACGTGGCGGCCGGGCCATCGCAGGTCCGCCCGGACCTGGCCGGATCCGGCGTCGAGGTCCAGCACCGCCTCCTGGCCGTCGACGACGGTGCGCCATCTGCCTGTGACGTCCCGCACGGTCGGCTGGAAGGGCCGCACGACCGGGTGCGGCGGAAGCACGTCCCATTCGGCCTCGACCCACCTCCGGCCGGGCCGTTTCTCGGGGAGGGGGGTGGGGGGCTTGTACCGTGCGGAGGGCTCGTCCGCCGAGATGGCGGCGTGCGCGGGGGCGCCCCGGTTCGCGTAGGCGTCCTCTTTGGTCGGGCCGTACCGGAGATAGGACGTGACGAACCGCTTCACGTCCCGCTCCTCCCGCCAGTCGATCAGTCTGGCGAAGAAATCGAAGATCGACGGCTCGTCGAACACCGCGACGACCACGACCCAGTCGCCTTCGGCGCGCCTTCTGTCGATCTCGGGCTGGAGCCGCGCCACGGACCGGGCGGCCTTGGCCAGTTCCTCGTTCTGCATGACGCCGATGTTGCGGGACTGCCACGCCCTGCCGACCCCTTCCACGGCGCCGACCGGTCCCCGGGCGCTTTCCGCGATCCCGTCGAGCCCACGCTGACGCGCGTACTCGGCGGGTCGCGAGGCGGGATGCTCCACCGTGACCGTCGGAGACGGGGCGACCGGCTTCTCGGCCGCCGGAGGCTTCCCCGTGGCCGCAGGCTCCCGCGTGGCCGGAGGTTTCTGCGTGGCCGGAGGCTCCTGCGCCAGCGGAGGCTTTTCGGCGGCCGCCCGCTTCTCGGGGGCGGCGGGTTCACTCTGGACCGCGCGGAAGCCCGTCTCCCCGTACGCCTTCAGCCCGGCCGCCCGCTGTCCGCGCCAGGACCGTTTCGCCGGCGGGAGGTACCCCATGGCGACCAGCTTCTCGACGGCGGCCCGGTTGTCGTAGGTGACCACCATCCATTTCCACTTCCGGCCCTCCCCGAGCGGGTAGTGGAGGTCGGCGTAGGCGGCGTACAGGCGGGCCTGCCTGCGGCCGGTTCTCTCGCTCCCCTTCGGCTTGAGTTCCACCATGATCCCCTTTTCCGTGGCCACGCCGTCGGGGATCCTCCTGGTGCCGTCGGGCAGGGTGATGACCATACGGCCGGGGCCCTCGTTGGGCACCACGTCCGCAGGCCAGGTGAGGGCGAAGGTCCGGGCGAGGTCGGCGCGCTCCTTGGAGCCGGGCGGCGCCCAGTTCAGCGTGCCCAGGATGATCTCGCGCGCGTACGAGTGGACGAAGCGTCCCGCCGCCGCCTGGTCCGGTTCTCTCCGGTTGCCCGGCCAGTATCGCGACACCACCTCGTGCCCGCCGGCGTGTTCCTCGCCGAACTCGGCCTTCATGTCCAGCCGGTCCTGCCGGTGCTCCACCGCCGTGAAGACGTCCAGGATGTCGCGCCCGCGGCGGCGTGTCCGCTCGGCGATGGCTTTCAACCGGCGCTTCTCCTCGCGGGCCGAGGAGGGCTCCGACCCCGCCTTGGAGGGCTTCCTCCGCCGCCCCGGCTCGGCCTTGCGATCGTGGGAGGTCACGGGGTCACGACACGGTCAGCGCGTCGGGGTAGGTCGAGGTGGAGTGGTCGGGGTTGGTCAGGACCAGGGCCCGCGGGCCCGGCGCGGCGCTGTTCAGCACGTGGACGGTCAACATCAGCGTCGTGCCGTCCGCCTTCAGTTCCGTCGCGTCGACCCGGACGCCGAGGCCGAGGTCGGCACGGACGCCGCCGGCCAGGCCGCCCGCCGTGGCGGTGACCGTCACACCCGCGGTGCCCGGCGCCTGCGGGCCGGAGGGCGTCACGGACACCGTCTTGATCGTCATGGGGGAGGGCGGGCAGCGCAGCCAGGCGTCGGCGAGCGAGAGGACCAGGCGCCGGCAGGAACGGTTGTCGATCTCGGTGATCGTGCCGTCCTCCGCGACCTCGATCGAGGCGAGCACGACCCACGGATCGGCGGGCGGCGACGGGCACGGGCCGACCGCGGGCGCGGAGGGCGGGAACGGCGGAGGCTCGCCTTGGTGCGAGGCGGGGCAGGTGGTGAGCAGGCCGATCGCGTAACCGTCCCGCCAGCGGGAGTACTCGCACGGGGAGTCGCAGCCGCATCCGGCGGGGTGCACCCGCACCGGCCGCACGGCGAGCTCTTCGTACCGGACGGCCACCCACATGCGTCCGGTCCTCGGCTCCTCCGGAGGGTCGTCGCACCACGGGTCGGGCGTCCCGCCGAAGGCGTCGCCGGGATCCACGCTCACCCCGTCGGATCGCACGTCGACGACCCGCTCGGACGGGATCGACACCTCGTCGCCGTAAGGGGAGAGGAGGTACCCGGGTGTGATCCGGATGTGCCACGGCTCGCCCGTGCGGCACACCAGCGCGCCGCACACGACACCCCAGCCGTGCAGCATGCGGTTGTGGCGGCGCATCCGCTCCAGCAGGTAGCCGTCCCCCTGGTTGAGCTCCGCGTGGGTGACGAGCTGCCGGGGAAAATAACGGGGCCGTTCCATGAGCTCACCGAGCGGGTCGCGGTCGACGTGGTTCACCACAGCACCTTCTCTGCGCGTTGCCGGATATGTAGTGGTCTTTCGTCATGTGCCGTCAGGTCAGTCGGCGAGATCGTCGACGAGCGCGGTGAGCAGGGCCAGCAGCACCCGATTGGTGGGTGCGATCGGGCGCACCGTGATGTCCACGCCATCCGGGGCGCAGCGCAGATCGTCGGTGACCTGGACATCGGCCAGCGGCACGCACGGGTCGTGCGGCCGCGCCCGGCAGTCCCTGGTGACCCAGCGGGCCAGCGCCGCATGGTCGACGCGGCCGTGCCTGACCAGGTCGTGCGGCGGCCGTGACGCCGGCGGTCGCGGCGCCTCCTCGCGGAACTCGATCCGGTACCCCTCCCTGACCGTGCCGGGCAGGCACGGATCGGGGTCGTCACAGTTGCCGGCGTACACCGGGACGGGGTCGCCCAGGCACTCGTGGTAGCGCAGGACGACGCGAATCCTCGCGTCGTCGGCGCAGCCGGCCGCCCGGTCCACGACGGCGGCCATGGTGTCCTGCGGGACCTCGATCCGCGGCGACCGCTCGGGCACCACGACCTGCCTCCCCCATCCGTCCACGGCCAGCCCCGGACTGATCCGCAGGCCTCCGCCGTCCTTGGTGAGGGTGACATCGAGCCCGCACACCACGCCGTGCCCGGCGGCCAGCCGGGCGTACCGGCGGCTCTGCTGCAGGAAGTAGCCCGTCTCGGCCTTGAACGTGTCGACCCCGAGCAGACGGCCGTAGAAGTAGTTGTTCCTGGTGGGGATCTCCAGATCCATCGCCGTCGCTCCTCAGCTTCGCGAATTTCCCGAGTGTCGGCCCGGAGCCGCTCTATGGGACGGTCCGGTGAACAGGTGCATCAGATCTGCGCGTGCCCGGCGACCGAAGTGCCGCCGAGTCGCGGGGGCGGCTCGCCGCCGAGCACGAGCCCTCCGGGACCGAGGTCGCCCAGCGCGGTGGCCGCCCGCGGCCCGCCGAGGACCGTGTCCACCCCGAGGATGGCCTGGACGCCCACCCGCATCCGAGGCTCGACCACGCACACGTGCGCCGCCGTGTGGGCCGGCTTCTCCCGTTCCACCACGGCCCGCACGCGTCCGGGCAGGCCGTCGTGGAAGCCCGGACCCCGCCGCACCCGGACGGTGAACCGGTGGGCGGTCTCCGCCGTCGGTGGCATCCGGTAGGGCGCGGACCCCAGCACCGACGCGTCGAGCGTCGCGCCCCTCCCGAGCACGGGCGGTTCGATCGCGCCGAGCACCGTTCCCACCCCGAGGCGCTGGACGAGGGCTCCTGCCTCCGGCCCCTCGGGAAGCGACCACCATCCGCAGGACCGCGCGGACTCCTCGACGACGGCGTCCGCGCCCGCCGCCTCCAGGGCCGCGCGCAGCCCGCCGGGGGTCCCCCGGCGGGCGTGCGCCGCGAACGCGTCGCGGATCGCTTCCCGGCCAGCGCCCGCTTCGAGGCCGAGCCACCCGGCGAGCCGTCCCGGATCGGGGCTCGCCGACGGATCGAACAGCGCAGGCAGGTCCTCGATCTCCTCGTGCAGGTCGCCGAACGTGCTCTCGAACACCGCCAGCCATCGCGCCATGAAGTCCGCGGGCCCCCCGGCGGCTCCCGGCTCGCCGTAGACGGCGGGCAGGTGGCGCAGATAGCCCTCCGGCCCGAAGTCGACGCGTATCTGGGACAGCACGGGACCGGCCGTCCCGGTGGAGGAGAAGGAGACTCCCACCCACAGGTCCGGTCCCGGCAAGGACGACGCGGTGAGGAGGGTGTGGCCGGTGTCCGGGGGAAGCGCCGTCCAGGCCGGGTCGGTCCCCGGTGGACCGGCGGGCGGGGATCCCGTCACGTGGAGCGTGTATCCGGTCCCGGCCACGTGGGCGCGCACCAGCCGGGGCCGGTCGCGGCGGCCGAGCGGGTCCCGGTACGGCCCGCCCCACAGCGAGCCGCTGGTGCGGCACGCCCCGGCCGGGGTGAGACGCGCCGGCGGCTCGCCCGCACCGGTGTTGAGCAGGATGCCGAGCCGGTCGTCGGCCGCGATCGCCGCGACGGGTCCGCGGAACCCGGCAGCCGTGCCCACCAGGCGCCCATCGTCCTCGTACACGGCGAGCAGGCCGCGCTCGCCGTCCCCGACCAGGACCCGGTGCCCGGTGAAGCACAGGGCCGTGGCCCGCGCGAGACCGGTGTCCCACTCGGAGGTGATCGCTCCCGTCCAGTCAGCGGACTGCACCAGCCCGCTCGCGCGCAGCACGAGAAGCCCGCCCGGCGCGGCGGCCACCGCGGTCGCCGCCGGGCCGTCCACGCGGCCGGCCTCACGGCCCCACTGGTCCAGCAGCCGCACGCGGCCGTCGTCCACGACCGCCACCGCCCCCGCCGGGCCCGCCGCCAGGGAGACCGGCGCGGCGAACCGTTCCCAGACCTCCGAGACCTGCCTGGTACGGGCGTCCAGCAGCACGATGCGACCGCTGCCCGCGTCCGCCACGAGCACGGCGCGGCGCGCAGGATGGTAGGCGAGCCCGCGCGGGGTGCGCGGTGTCCCGTAGACCAGCGGGTACGGTGCGCCTTCGCGTCCGCGCACGCACAGCAGCCGGTTCCGCTCCGGATCGGTGAAAAGGACGTCGCCATCCGGCAGGACCACGATCCCGGCGGGCGCCGTCCTCGCGGCGTCGCCCGGGATGACCGTCACCTCCGGCGCGAGGGGGAGGGACGCCAGGCGCAGCGAGCCGTCCGCGCCGAGGTCGAGCCCGGACAGGTGCATGCCGCGCCAGCGACCCTCGACGTTGAGATAGCGGTACTCGCGCACGGCTCAGTCCTCGATTCCCAGCCAGGTCACGCCGAGCGTCGCCTTCGCCGCGTCCAGCACCGGCTGCAGGGCGTCGGTGGTGAACCCGCCGCCGATCGTGAGAAGCGGGACACGGCACCGGAAACCGGCCACCGCCGGCTCCTGCACGTACGCCACGCCGTCCATCAGGGCGAGGGTGGCCGTGGTCTCGAAGGCGACCTGCCAGGTCGCGAGCAGCGGCCGGGGGCCCGCGAGCCGCGCCTGGTAGCACGGCGTGCGTGCGAACCCGGCGGCACGCGTGTCGATCCGGGTCTCGATCCACGCGAACGAGGCTTCGGCGGCGGGCGGGGAGGGCGACCAGCGCCATTCAGCCGCGACGGTTCCGCACACGACGCGCGGACGCTGCGGTGGGCGGGCGCTCCTTCGCGGGACGACGGACAGCGGCGCCGCGAGCGCGCAGTCACGCACCTGCGCGCGGGCGAGGACGATCAGCTCACCCGCCTGGACGGCCTGCCGCTCGGCGTCGTCGACCGGCCGCAGCCCTCCCGCGGGGTCGCGGCGCAATCTGACCCAGTCGAAGCGCGGCCGTTCCCGTAGCCGCACGGCGCCGCGTGGCGCGCAGATCCCGTCTCTGACCTCCGCCTCGTCGAGGTCCTCGTCCGGCGGATAGGAGATCACCAGGTCGAAGACGGCGGGCCCGCCGTCCTCGTCGCCGCCCACCGACGGCACCGGCTGGTGGTGCGTGCCGGTCAGCACGAGTTCCTGCCCGGCCGCGTTGAGCGCGTAGCCGGCCTGGACGAGCACCTGCCGATCTCCCTTGTCCCCACGCGCCGCGAGGCCGTTGCCGATTCCCGGCTGGTGCAGGCTGCGGTTGTGCAGCCAGCGCAGCTCGCGGTTGAACTCCTCCAGGCTCTGCAGATCCTCGGCGTCCAGTGGCTGCCCGTCGAAGAACCGCAGCCGTTCCACGTAGCGGGTGTCGAACAACGGATCCATCATGAACCTCCGAGAGTGTCCGGGCCGATGCCGATCCACCGGACGCACATGGCCTGCGCCTGGACGAGGCGGACCACGGTCGTGTCGAGATCCGCGGCCCGCTCGGCCCTGGAGATCTGGGGCATGGCCAGGCGGAACACGAACCGGGTGGGCCCCGGCTCGACGACGTTCGGCAGTGCCCAGGCCAGCCAGTGCGGGGGCCGCGCGGCCGGATCCGGCCACACCGGCCAGGCGAAGTAGCACGGGACGCCGCCGAATCCCGCCGCCGTGGTGTCCACGGTCACCTGCACGCCGAGCGGGCGTTCGAGGAACCCCGTGGCGGCGGGTTTCCACGGCCGCCAGTCGGTGGCGCCGGGCGGAGTGCCGCCGAGTGCCATGTACGGCGTGCGCCTGCTCCTCGCGCCGGCGACCACCAGGTGAGGCTCGCCCTGCTCGTCCACGCCGAGCCGCGCCAGCGTCACGCCGTCGTGGTGGTGTGCCGTCCCGTCGCCGGCCTCCCAGGCCAGTTCGGGGCGGCCCGCACACAGGTAGAGGACCAGACAGGCAGGGCCGAGGCCGGCGGGAAGCGAAACCGTCCGGACGGCGCCGACCACCAGTTCCCGTCCGCGCCTGTCGTACGCCACCCCCGGCTCGATCTCGGCCGTCCCGCCCGCCAGCCTGACCTCAAGGCCGGATGCCACGCCGCCCGCGTGGTGCGCGGCGCGGTTGTGCCACCAGCGCATCTGGGCGTCGAACGCGGCCTGGTCGCGCAGGTCCCGCGCGAGTATCCGCTGCCCGCGCGCGTACCGCAGCCGGAACCTGGGGTCGGTCATGGGAGCACCTCGATCTCGTGTACGGCCGGCTCGACCAGGCCGAGCGGTCCGACGCGGACGTCGCCGCATGCGCCGCGGCAGCCGGCGGCGGTCACCTCCAGGCCGGTCACGTAGGCCACGCCGGGGACGGCGGCGACCACTCCCAGCACCTCGGCCCGGGAGACGTCGCGGCCGAGCGGCCACCCGCGCCCGTCACGCCCTCCGGTGAGCGGGTCGAAGAAGGCCCGTAGTGCCTCGGCGGCCCGCAGGGAGACCTCCGCGCCCTGGTGGGTCGCCTCGGCGCGGACCTTCGCGCGTACGGTGACGCGCGTGTAGACGGGACCGGCGACCTCGATCGCGGTGCCGACGAGCCGTTGGCGGCACAGCCGGGCGGCGATCGTCCGCAGCAGTTCCGCCGACGGCTCCGGCCGGCCCTTCGGCAGGTGGGGGACGACCACGACCGTGACGACGCCCTCCGCCACGACGCAGGGCATGCGCGGATGGACGCCCGGCAGCGCGACGGCGCGGGCCACCCGCGTGCCGGGGGTGGACAGGGCCAGTGCCTCGATGTCGGCGGCGGTGACCGCCCGGGTGGTCTGGCCGAGCAGGTCCGCCATCCGGCGCTCGCCTTGCGCCGTCGTCTCCCCTGGCGCCCCTCCGGCCGCCGTCACCGGATTGCTCACCGCGTACGGCGGGACGGGCCCGCCGCTCGTGAGGAGGGCACGGTTGTGGGGGGAGTCGGCGACGGCGGTGAGGGCACCCGCGGGGATGTTGCCCGCCTCGCCGGCCGTGGTGCGGGCCACCGCGACGACGTGGGCGCCCTGCGGCGGGACCAGCCCGTTCGCGCCGTCACCGAAGGACAGCGCGCCGCTCTCCCGGTCCAGCACCGCGTGGGCGTCGGCCGGCCCGGAGGCGGCCAGGTCCGGACGGAGCCACCAGCGCCGCCACCGGCCGCCTTCCTCCAGCGTCCACAGCCGCAGCCGCTCGACGGGCGCGGAAGGCGCCGTGAGCCGCAGTTCGGGCCGGCCGTCCGCGACGCCCAGCGCGGCGGCCTCGACCGACAGCTCACCCCACCCAGGTCCGGGGGGCGTGTAACCGTACACGTAGAGTGACGGGCCTTCCCCGGCGCCGGTGGCGACGAGCGCGGTGATCGCGCCGTCGTCACCGACCTCCACGCGCAGGAAGGTCCTGCGGCCTGGCCTGATCGAGCCGGCGATCCGCGCGTCCGGGCGGACGGCCCAGGTCAGCGTGCCGAGCGGTGGCGACTGCGCGGCCCACACGCCGTCCGCGACCAGGGCCGTGAGCTCGGGCGCCGCGTCATGACGGCCGCTCGCGAGGCGGCATCGCACTCGGGACAGGCCGCCCGCCGGAGCGGTCAGCTCCACGGTGCCGTCCCGGGTCAGCGCCCGGGTCGTGTCCACCGCCGGCAGCGGGCGCCACAGGCCGGACGCCGTGGCGTGCTCCCAGACCGTACGTGCCGAATGGTGCTCGGCGGGTTCGGGGCCCGGCGGCGTGCCGGTCGCGACGGCCAGGGACAACGTCGTCCCGGCGGGCACCGCGCCCGAGACGCTCAGGGTCAGGGCGGCGCCCGGCCGCGGGTCGTCGCCGAACGGCAGCCGCCAGCCGGGGGCGTGGGTGATCCGCGCTCCCGTGCCGGTCAGCCGCCGCAGCGAGCGGAACCTGATGGAGTCGCCGAACTCCGTCGTGGCGGGCAAGGTCACCGGGGAGTCCAGGCGGACGATCACCCGGGCCGGCCGTGGCGGCGCGGTCGGCACCCCGGCCAGCCGCAGGAAGGCCCGCCGGTGCCGGTCCGACACCTGGTCGAGTTGGAAGATCTCCATCTCGGTCAGCCAGGCCAGCAATTCGATGACGGTGATGCCGGGATCGGAGGCGTTGTGGTCGGTCCAGCCGGGGGCGTACTGCACGATCAGCGCGCGTGCCTCCTCGACCAGGTCGTCCCAGCGGCGGTCGTCCAGGCGGGGCGGAGTGAGGACCATGGCTAGCCTCCGGACACTTCTAGGCGGATCTCGCCGGCGGCCGGGACCCGGCCGGGCCGCCCCGGTACGGCGTCGCCCCAGGGCAGGAAGGCGAGACCGGTGACCTGCTCGAGGCCGGGCACGGCGGCGAGCGCGGCGGCCACATCGGACAGGTGCAGGTCCGCGCCGGGCGCGAGGCCCTGACGCCCGGGGCCGCCGCTCACCGGGTCCAAGAAGCGGGTGATCGCCCATCTGGCCGCCGCCTCGACCTCACCGGCCAGGTCGGGGTCGGCCGGGACGAGCGTGGCGGTGACGCCGACGGAGAGGTACGCGGGTCCGGTCACCGCGATCCGCACCCAGGCGGGCGCGTGGGCGGCGAGGTGACGGCGGACGGTCTCGCACAGCCCCGGGGAAGGCAGCGGCTCGCCGTACGGGACGACCGCGACGGTCACCGACCCAGGTGGCCCGGGGACCGGCCACGCCCGGGCGACCGCGGGAGAGGCCGCGGCGGCGAGGACCGCGTAGTCGTCTCCGGTGACGGCCCGGCCGTGCGCCCTGATCGTCCCCGGCGCGCGGGCCAGCAGCGCGCGGAGGGTCTCGGCCTCGGTGCCCCCAGTGGCAGGCCGGGGGTTGGTGACCTGCTCGATCGCCGCCGCCGTGCCGAGGACCTGGGTGACGGCCCCGGCGGCGACGTTACCCGCGCGCCCGCCCCCCGTCCGGTACAGCGCGGCTACCACGGCCGCGCCGGGGGGCGGCATCCGGCCGTGCCGCCCGTCTCCGAACACCATCAGCCCGCGGACGGGCTCCAGCAGGTAGTGGCGGTCGCCGGGACCCGAGCCGTACAGGTCGCTTCGCTCATCCCAGCGCACCCACACCTCGCGCACGCGCCCGTCACGGTCGCGCACCAGCCGCAGCGGGCCCTGCGCGACGTCGCCGCGGCTCTCGCCGAGGCGGGCGTCGAGGCCGGGCAGCGCGGCGGCGCCGAGCACGGCGGCGGCCGTCAGCCGCCACTCAACCTCCGCCCGCATGCCCGCCAGCTCGCGCACCTCGACGGCGGGGCCGGACAACACGGGGATGCGGCGGAAGGCGAGGGCCTGGCCCGGCGTGCCGTCCGCCGTTCCGAGCGGCTCACCTGTGATGGTCTCCCGCTGGACGGCCCACGCCGCGTACGGGCGGATCTGGAGGATCTCGGGGTCGCCGGGCGGGCCGTCCTGCGTGAGCCGGGCCCGCAGCCAGTGGCGCGGTCCGGCGAAGCGGGCGAGCGGCGCGCTGTCGGCGGGGACGGCCAGCGACACCAGCCCCGGCCGGCGCAGCCCGGCCGTCTCGTCCTCCGCCGGCAGCCGCCGCCAGCCGGCGGCGTTCCAGTACTCCCAGATAAGCGCCGGGCCTCGCGGGTCGTCGGGGACCTCGGTGACCTCCAGGTGGATGCCGAGCCGATCCTCGGGAAAGGGGCCGTCGAACCCGAGGTACAGCGCCGGCGAGGGGTCGCCGACCGGCGAGTACGGAAGGAACGCCCCGCCTGGCCAGGCCGCCTCTTCCGTGCGGTCGGTGTAGGTGAAGTCGTTCCAGGCGAGCACCCGTTCGGCCGCCACCGGGCCGTCCTGCCACAGGTGGCCGAGCCGGATGTCGGCCAGGATCGGCGGGCGGGGCACCAGGTAGGTGACGCCGTTGACGGTGTGCCGGGACGCGTAGGCGCCCGCGGTCAGCCGCGCGCGCAGCCAGCGCCCCTGAACGCCGCCGACCTCGGCCGGTTCGAGGTCGTCCGGCACCACGAGGTCGAGCACGCCGAGGCGGTCGAACGCGCCTGGTTCGTCCATGCCCGCGGTGAGCATCGACACCCAGTTCCGGCCGTTGAAGTACTCCCAGCTCACGGTGTGCGACAGGATGTCCCCGCCGGTCACGGTCTCGACCGCCGCGGGCTGGATGTACACGCGCAGCCGCGCGCCGGGCCGCTCCAGGGCGTCCTCGCCGCTCAGGTACAGGGCGGCGCCGGGCTGCGGCTGCCCGCCGAGCGGTTGGAACGGCCGCGTCAGGTCCACCGGGGCCGCCTCGGCGACGGCCTGGTCGGCGGCGGGCATGGCGAGGGTGAAGGTGAGCCCCGCGGTGCCCTCGGTCAGGCGTTCGGCCTGCCGGGTCGCGCCGAGCGCGACCGAGACGGTGTCGCCTGGCCGTGCCCCCGCGAACCGGGCGAGGCCCTCCGCGTCCGTCGGCTGGGTCGATCCCGCTTCCTCGAGGGTGACCTGGACGCCGCCCAGGCCGAGGCCGGTGGCGTCGCGGACGTTGACGTCGACGCCCGGACCGGGGCCGGAGGCGGCGGCCACGGTCCAGATCGAGGTGTAGGCGCGGTCGACGGTGGTGCTGAGCCGCACGGCGTCCACCTCGGGCAGGACGCGGGCCGGATCCGGGGGCAGGGTTTCGTCGAGACGGCCGCGGATCCAGTGGGCCTCGGTGCCGCCGACCGTCACCGGCCTGGTCCGCGCGCATCCCGCGCGCAGCAGGTAGCTGCCGCTGTGGCGCAGCCCGGCGGTGCCGTCGTCGCCGTCGAACTCCCGCCACAGTGTGCCATCCCAGTACTCCCAGCGGACCCCGAGCGGGTCACTGCCGGGTGTGGTCAGCTCAAGGCTCACGACGATCTCGGCGTCTCCTCGCAGCGCGAGCAGCCGGTCGTGGGCGAGATAGAGCACGTGCGGGGTGTCGCCCAGCCCGCTTCGGTCGAAGGGCCGCATCGGGGCGGCGCCGGTGAGCACGGCGTACTGGTCGCGTCCCGGCCACAGGGCGACGACGTCGGTGAGCCTGGCCGCGCCGACGCCGGCGGTGTGCTCGGTCTCGAACGAGATCTGGCCGTCGCGGCCGGGCGGCGGGGGCGCCGCGACCCTGGTCCCGGCGGGCAGCCGTACGGCGGGGGAGCGCTCCGCAAGCTGGAAGCACACCACGGTCCTGGCCGGGCGCGGCGGGGTGAGCGCCAGACCGAGCAGGCCGGCGAAGGCCGCGAAGCCCTTGTCGGGAGCCTGGTCCAGCCGGTGGGCGATCGTGCCGAGGTAGCGGGCGGCGACCTCCAGGATGGCCGCGTCGGGACCGGTCGGTGCGGGCCGCCATTCCGGTACGAACCCGGCGGCACGGGCGAGCAACTCCGCGACGAAGTCGCCGCGCCCGCCCGATGCCGTCCGCTCTGCCGGTGTCACGCGCCCTCCCGGACGTAGAAGGGGTAGACGAGGTTGTGCCGGGTGTTGGTCGCGCGCACCCGGTAGTCCAGTTCCACGAGCAGCCGTCCCTCCCGCCGGTCCGCGGCGTCCACCCGTACGGACTCCACGTCGATCCGGGGTTCCCAGGTGACCAGCGCGTCGCGGACGCGGTTCTCGATCCGTGCGAGCGTGGCCGCGTTGATCACGTCGAAGACGAACGCCGACAGCCCGGCCCCGAAGTCCGGCCGCATCACCCGCTCGCCCGGTGAGGTGCCCAGCACGATCAGCACGGCCTGGCGGACGTCCTCGGCGTAGGCCGCCTCGGCGAGCCGCCCCTCGGCGGTCACCCGCGGCGGGAACGCCCAGCCGATCCCGAGGAAGGGGCGGCCGTCAGCAGGGGAGGACACGGTCAGCCCCCGATCTGGACGTCGGGCCGGCCGCCGATGACGACGTTGGGCGGCCCGGCCGCCTCCACGATCTTGTCGCCCTGCCGTACGGCCGGCATGCCGTTCACGTAGACCGTCGAACTGCCGCCCACGACCACGCCGCCGGTGTGCGCGGCGGGCGTGGTGAGCGGGCAGGCGTGCGGGCCGTTCAGGGCACGCCAAGCGGGCCGTCCCCCGATGAACACGTCGGGACTTCCGGCGGGCGGGGCGCTCGGCGCCAGTGGGGTGCCGTGCGAGGTGGGGTCGCCGATCGTGGCCGCTGCGGGCATGGCGGGCTCCTCAGACAGGGGGATTGAGCTGGATGGGCTTGCCCTTGACCGTGCACGGGGCCGCGGAGGAGATGGTGACGGGCCCGGTTCCCGCGATCTCGACCATCCGGCCGGACAGGCTCAGCCGGGCGCGCGCCGTGATCTCGACGTTCACCCCGGTGATGGAGATGGTCTGATCGGTGTTCGACATGGAGATGACGAGGGTCCCGGCGGTGTTGGCCAGCTCGATCGAGGTCGGGCTGACGGTGATCTTCTGTCTGGTGGAGCTCTCGATCGTGATGGTCTGCTCGGCGTCGTCGAACTCGACGCGGTGCCCGGGGACGCCGCCGGCCAGCCCTGTCTGGATGACCCGCTTGGTCTTCGCCTCCAGCGGGTCGCTCACGGGAGGCGACTTCGAGGGGCTGTGCATTCCGCCGATGACGAAGGCGTCCTCGCCGCTCAGCGCCACCAGCACCTCGTCGCCGACCCGCGGCTGGAAGAAGATGCCGGTGCCCTGCCCGCCCCCGGCCGACACCAGCCGGGCCCAGACCTCCAGATGCAGCGCCGGCACCCGGACCAGGATGTTGCCGTGCGTGGCCAGCTCCAGGTCGTTGACCACGACGCCGGACAGCAGCCGGCTCGGGGACCTCGGGTACCGGCGTTCTCCCGAGTCGTACAGCCGTATCGTCATGGTCGCCTCTCTCAGAAGATCCGGACGCCCTGCGCGCGCAGGCCGGGGACGGGCGAGGTGAACCACACCTCTTTGCGCACCTCGAAGGCGGAGCGGTAGCCGCTGCCGTCGATGGTGTGGGTGACCGAGGTGAGCCGGTAGAGACCGCCGAACCGCGGACCGAGGCCCTCGACGGCGATCACCCGCCCCGCCCTCAGCCGAGGGTCGCCGACCGTCGTCCCGCTCGCGGTCAGCCGGTTGTTCAGCCGGGGCAGCAGCTCGCCGAGAACGCGCCGGGGCGCGGTCGCGGGCCCGTCGGCCTCCACGATCAGCGTTCCGCGGCCGCCGCCGCCGTCGCCGAGTCCCGCGCCGATCGCGTCGAGGTCGCCGAGCCCCGGGTAGACCTGCAGATCGAACGCGCCCCGGTCGTAGTCCCACGCGAGGGCGATCACGAACTCCGCGTTGATCGCCGACACCCAGATCCGGGTCGCGACCGACGCCACCTGCCCCACGGTGGTGATCCGGGGGTTGAAGTCGATGAGGGATTCCCCCCACTTGAGCACGGCCGCGGGCGCCGCGTGACCGCCGGGGAACTGGAAGCGGAGCACGTACCCCCGCGGCTCGGCGGTGTGGTCGACGTACATGTCCCAGCCGTTGTCCCTGGCCACGCCGGTCAGCAGCTCGAAGTCGCTCTGCCCCTGCTGGATGCGGATCGAGCGCTTGGCGTCGGCCGGGTCGATCGCGTACGTCGCGAGCAGAGCGAGGAACGACAGGGCCGCCCCGACGGGGTCGACGACCGGGACCAGCAGGTTCGTCGCGCCGACCGCCGCGGCGATGACCGGGTCGGGCAGCGGGAACCGGCCGATGCACGGCAGGCTCAGCGCGAACGCGCGGTCCTTCGCGCCGATGGTGAGCCGCTGCATGAAGTCGTGGGCGACCACGGTGATCGTCGGCACGCCGCCGGAGGGGAAAGACGCGTCAACGCCGGTGATCTCGCCGGTGAACATGGGTTCCAGCGGGTCCGGCGCGTATCCCAGCGCGAGCTCCAGGCGGGCGTCGACGCGCAGCAGCGGGTGGTCCAGCAGGCCCGGCCGCTGGTCGGCCAGGGTGATCTCGACCCGGTTCGCGCCCTCCAGAGCGTCGGCGTAGCGGACGCCGGTCACGCACGCGCGCAGGGGGAGCGGCAGCGGCTCGCCGTCGACGGTCAGAGCGTACGCGGGGGCATAGCGGCCGGTCACGTCTCCACCTCCAGCGTCGCCGGGTTGGTGTAAGGCAGGGCGGGGACCAGCAGCGTGTCGCCCGGCGCGATGAGACGCGGGTCGGCCAGCCCGTTGGCCAGCGCGATCGGCCGCCACATGCGCGGGTCGCCGTACAGCTCGGCGGCGATCGAGCTGATGGTCTCCCCGGCGAGGACCACGTGCGCCTTGGTGAAGTCGGCGGTCTGCAGGTTCGCCGCCTTGGCCTCCTGCTCCAGATCGAGGCATTCGGCGAAGGTGCAGCCCACCTTGGCACGCACCGGGGTGCCGTCCGGCATGAGCAGGACGAACTTCTGGCTGATCCGCGTCAGCACGCAGCGGAACCGGAACCCCGCCATGGCCACGATCAGGATCGGCGGCGCGTGCAGGTCGGAGTCCAACTCCATGAACCGGGCCAGCGGCCCTGTCTGCCGGCGCACATCCTGCTTCGGCATCTCCGCGGTGTCGTAGGTGTCGAACAGCAGCTCGACCTCCAGCGTGCGCTGGTTGCCGTTCACGAACTGCACCAGCGGCGCGCCCAGCCCGGGGATGCCCTGCACCGCGAAGTTGTTGTCCTTGCCGAGTGTGAACTCTTCGGGGTTGTAGGCCACGGTGACCTTGCGGTCGGTGCGTTCGCGCCCGGCGGCGTCGAGCGGCGTGATGGTCAGCGCCTGCTGCGGCATGGCGTACCTCCCTTCGTGAGTCCGGTCAGATGAGCCCGAGGCGTTCCCTGTGGGCGACGATGCGCCGATCTATGCGGCGCACCACGTCGTCGGTGAGCCGTTCCACGTCGATGGCCGGCGGCGCGCCCGGCCCGTCCCCGTCGCCTGCCGCACGCCGCGGGGACGGCGGGTCGCCCGGGAACGGGAGCGGGGCGGCGTACGGGGACGCCTTCGGAGCGGGAGGGGCCGGTCGCGGCACCGGCCGGCCCGGGGCGGGGCCGCCCGCGGTCCGCCACTGGGGCGGGGGCCGCTCGGTCCGCCGGTGCCCGGCAGAGAGCCTGGCGGCGTCCCGCCGCAGGCTCTCTGCCCGGTCCGGCGGCACGATCGGCGCAGGTCCGCGCCGTCCCCTCCGGCCCGGCGCGCCGGGCGGCCCCGGCCGCGGCTCCTCGGTCGCCGCGGCCGACGCCGCGGCGGTGACGACCCGGAGCGCACCCGGCGCGCCGCGGACGACCGTGTGGACGGCCGCGCGCCGGTCGGCCACGCACGCGGGCGGCGGCCTGAGA
>NZ_JBHTCG010000045.1:0-53460 GCF_042665155.1 Sphaerisporangium rhizosphaerae
TGTCGCTGCCCGGTTGAACAGCCGGCCACGCAAAACGCTCGGCTGGGAAACCCCAGCCGAGCGTCTCACCAAGCTCCTGGCACTCGCCAGTTGATCGATCAGTGTTGCGACGACCCCTTGAATCCGCCCACGCGGCCGGGGCTCTCTGGCGTCTCAGCGGACCGGCGTCTCAGCGGACCGCGGCGGCGGTCACCCGGTGGCCTTGCGCGCCTCCGTGGGGGCCCCAGGGGCTCGTCCGGCGTCCACCCCGGCCTCCTTGCGCTGCTCGGGGGTGATGGGCGTCGGAGCGGCCGTCAGCGGGTCGAAGCCGGAGGCGGTCTTCGGGAAGGCGATGACGTCGCGGATGGAGTCGCCGCCCGCCAGCAGCATGCAGATGCGGTCCCAGCCGTAGGCGATGCCGCCGTGCGGCGGCGGGCCGTACTTGAACGCCTCCAGCAGGAAGCCGAACTTGCTCTCGGCCTCCTCCTTGGAGATGCCGAGCACCTCGAAGACCCGCTGCTGCATCTCGGCCCGGTGGATACGGATCGAACCGCCGCCGATCTCCATGCCGTTGCACACCATGTCGTAGGCGTAGGCCAGAGCCTCGCCGGGACGCTCGTGGAAGGTGTCGGCGAACTCGGGCTTGGGGCCGGTGAACGGGTGGTGCACGGCCGTCCAGCCGGTCTGGCGGCCCACCTCGTCCACCACCGGCTCGAACATCGGCGCGTCGACGACCCACAGGAAGCTCCACAGCGACTCGTCGATCAGGCCGCAACGCCGGCCGATCTCCAGGCGGGCGGCGCCCAGCAGGTCGCGCGAGGGGCTGCGCGGGCCGGCGGCGAAGAACACCGCATCGCCCTCCGAGGCGCCGACGGCCTCGGCCAGCCCGGCGCGCTCGCCGTCGGAGAGGTTCTTGGCGACCGGGCCGCCGAGCTCGCCGCCGGCCTGGACCAGCACGTACGCGAGGCCCCTGGCGCCGCGGGCCTTGGCCCAGTCCTGCCAGGCGTCCAGCTCCTTGCGGGTCTGGGAGGCGCCGCCGGGCATGACGACCGCGCCGACGTAGGGCGCCTGGAAGACCCGGAAGGTGGTGTCGGCGAAGTAGCCGGTCATGTCGACCAGCTCGCAGCCGAACCGCAGGTCGGGCTTGTCGGAGCCGTAGCGGGCCATGGCGTCGGCGTAGGTCATGCGGGGAAGCGGGGTGGGCAGCTCGTAGCCCACCGTCTCCTTCCAGATGCGCCCGATCAGCGCCTCGCCCAGGGCGATGACGTCGTCTTGGTCCACGAAGGACATCTCGACGTCGATCTGGGTGAACTCCGGCTGGCGGTCGGCGCGCAGGTCCTCGTCGCGGAAGCAGCGGGCGAGCTGGTAGTAGCGCTCCAGGCCGCCCACCATGAGCAGCTGCTTGAACAGCTGAGGCGACTGCGGCAGCGCGTACCAGTTGCCCGGCTGCAGCCGCACCGGCACCAGGAAGTCGCGGGCGCCCTCGGGGGTGGACCGCGTGAGGTCGGGGGTCTCGACGTACAGGAAGCCGTGCTCGCGCATGACCTCGTGGGCCAGGTAGGTGGCGGTGGAGCGGATGCGCAGGGCGTTGCCGACCTGCTGGCGGCGCATGTCCAGGTAGCGGTACTTCAGCCGCGCCTCCTCGGAGACGCCGGTGCCGCCCTCGATCGGGAACGGCAGCGGCGCGGACTCGCTGAGCACCTCGACCTCCGAGGCCACGACCTCGATCTCGCCGGTGGGCAGGTCGGGGTTCTCGTTGCCCTCGGGCCGGGCGCGGACCTCTCCGACGATCCTGACGCAGTACTCCGAGCGGAGGTCGTGCGCGTGGTCCTCCTCGCGGAAGACCACCTGCGCCGAACCGGACGCGTCGCGCAGGTCGATGAAGACGACGCCGCCATGGTCGCGGCGGCGCGCCACCCAGCCGGCCAGCGTGACCTGCCGGCCGGCGTGTTCTCTGCGCAGCGATCCGGCGGTGTGCGTGCGGATCATTTGGTCAGTTTCTCCTTCAGAGTCGAGACGATCTCGGCGAGTGGCACGGCGGTCTGTTCGCCGCTCGCCAGGTCCTTCACCTGCGCGGACCCGGCGGCGATGTCGCGCTCGCCGAGGATCACCGCGTACGTGGCCCCGGAGCGGTCGGCGCCCTTCATCGCGCCTTTGAGCCCCTTGCCGTCGAAGGCCATGTCGGCGGACACGCCGGCGGCGCGAAGCGCGTTGACGAGGGTGAACATCCGCCGCGCGGCCTCCTCGCCGAGCGGCACGCCGTACACCGCGACGCGGGCGGGCGCCCGCTGGGCCAGACCCTCGGCCTCGACGGCCATGATGATGCGGTCGACGCCCACGGCGAAGCCGATGCCCGGCAGCGCCGGCCCGCCGATGTCCTCCGACAGCCCGTCGTAGCGGCCGCCGCCGCCGATGCCCGACTGGGCGCCGAGCAGCGGGTGGTCGAACTCGTAGGTCGTGCGGGTGTAGTAGTCGAGGCCGCGCACCAGCCGGGGGGTGTCCTCCCAGGGGACCCCGAGGTCCTCCAGCAGGGAGCGCACGCGGTCGTGGTGGGCCTTGCAGGACGCGCACAGGTGGTCGGTGATCAGCGGCGCGTTCTCGACCTGCGCCCGCACCTCGGGGCGCTTGTCGTCGAGCACCCGCAGCGGGTTGACCTCGATGCGGGCCCGGGTGGCCTCGTCCAGGTCGAGCCCGCGCAGGAAGTCCTGCAGGGCTGCGCGGTAGGCCGGGCGGCACTGCTTGCAGCCCAGAGTGTTGAGCAGCAGCCGCACTCGCCTCAGGCCGAGGGCCTGGTAGCCGGCCCAGGCCAGGGCGATGGTCTCGGCGTCGACCGCGGGGTCCTCGGTGCCGATGGCCTCGACGTCGAACTGCTGGAGCTGGCGGTAGCGGCCCGCCTGCGGGCGCTCGTAGCGGAAGGCCGGGCCGGTGGTCCACAGCTTGACCGGGAGCTGGCCGGTGTGCAGGCCGTGCTCCAGCGTGGAGCGCATCACCCCGGCGGTGAACTCCGGCCGCAGCGTCACCGACCGGCCGCCCCGGTCGGCGAAGGTGTACATCTCTTTGGTCACGACGTCGGTCGACTCGCCGACGCCGCGGGCGAACAGCTCGGTGTCCTCGAAGACCGGCACCTCGATGTAGGAGTAGCCGGCGTTCTCGGCCGCCGTGGAGAAGGCGTCGCGGACCGCGAGGAAGATCGCGGAACGCGGCGGCAGATATTCTGGTACGCCCTTGGGCGCCTGAAAGCTCATCTACAGTCCCCTGGTTGGGCCCGCGAACGGCGCCGCCTCGGCGAGGTACGGGTTCGTCGCGCGTTCGCGGCCGATCGTCGTCTGTGGTCCGTGACCGGGCAGCACCGTCGTGTCGTCCGGAAGCGTCAGGCAGACGCTCCCCAGACTGCGCAAGATGGTCGGATAGTCACCGCCCGGGAGGTCGCTGCGCCCGATGGAGCCGGCGAACAGCAGGTCCCCGGAGAACATCACACGCTCTCCTGGAAGCCTGAACGTCACCGACCCCCTGGTATGCCCGGGCGCGTGGTCGACGGTGATGGCCATGCCGGCGATGTCGAGCACCGCGCCGTCCGACAGCTCGCGCACGTCGTCCGGCTCGGTGAAGCTCAGCCCGCCGAAGAGCTGCTGACGGGTCATGAGCGACAGGCCCTTGCCGGGGTCGGTCAGCAGATCACGATCTTCGGGGTGGATCCAGGCGGGCACGTCCCTCGCTCCGCAGACCGGCGCGACCGACCACATGTGGTCGATGTGACCGTGCGTCAAAAGCACGGCGACCGGCTTGAGCCGGTGCTCGCGCAGCATGTCGTCCAGGCCCCGGACGGCGTCCTGACCTGGGTCGACGATCACGCACTCCTCGCCGGCGGCGGGCGCGACCACGTAGCAGTTGGCCTGCAGGGAGCCTGCGGGAAAGCCGTCGATGAGCACGGAAGCGGTCCTCGGTGTGATCGATCTCGTCAAGGAAAGCGGATGGGAATGTAACCGAAGGGTACCGGTGCGGGTCGCCGGGCTGCGAACCATGACCCGTGGGCCGATACGATTCGCCCACTCCATAAAGGTGGCGGTCGTCCAGTGAGGCGACCAAACACGACCAACTCGGACAGTCGGGAGGGCACAGCGGTGGCGACCGGCAAGGACCGTCAAAAGCAGCTGGCACGAGAGCATTACGAACGGCAGATACGCCGGCGCGCCGAGCGGCAGACCCAGCAGAAGAAGGTGGCGGTCGTCGCCACCACCGTGGGTGTCCTGGTGGTGGTCGGCGGCATCTTCACGGCCGTGGCGGTGGTCGGGGGCGGCGACGCCAAGACCCAGGCCGCGGCGGCGACGCCCTCGGCCCCCACCTCCACCTCCGCCGCCCCCTCGGCGGCGGCGGGACCCAAGCCGTACGACGCGGCCACCGGCACCTGTGACTACGTCGCCGACGCCAACGGCGGCCCGGCCAAGAACGTCGGCATGCCGCCCGCGAAGCCGGACAAGAACGCCAAGACGATGACCCTGGAGACCAACCACGGCGACATCGTGGTGGCCCTGGACACCGCCAAGGCGCCCTGCACGGTCAACTCCATGGCGTTCCTGGCCAAGAAGAAGTTCTTCGACGGCTCCAAGTGCCACCGCCTGGGCCCGGCCAACTTCCCGATGCTGCAGTGCGGCGACCCGCTGGCCAAGGCGGACGGCAAGAACCAGACCGACGGCCAGGGCGGGCCGGGCTACCGGCTGGCCGAGGAGAACCTCTCGGGCGCCAAGTACACCCGCGGCGTGGTCGCCATGGCCAAGAGCCAGGCGCCCGGCACCACGGGCAGCCAGTTCTTCATCATCTTCGGCGACCTGCAGCTCCCCGCGGAGTACACACCATTCGGTACCGTCACAAAGGGGATCGAAATCCTCGACGATGTCAGCAAGAAGGGCGTCCTGCCCGGGGGCATGGGCGACGGCTCCGGGGCTCCGAAGGACCCGGTCGACATCAAACACGTGACAATCTCTGGCAAGAGCTGACGTAATACAACCAAGGACGCGTGGCGTCCTGGAGGCTGATTCGAGTGCGGGAGGACACGGTGAGCACCGACCCGTGGGGCCGGGTAGACGACGACGGCACCGTCTACGTTCGTACGGCTGAGGGAGAACGGGCCGTCGGGTCCTGGCAGGCCGGTGAACCGGAAGAGGCCCTGGCCTACTTCCATCGCAAGTACGACGAGCTGGCGACCCAGGTTGAACTGCTGGAACAGCGGCTTCGCGGCACCGACCTGCCACCCGCCCAGGCGGAGGCGACGATCGTCAAGCTGCGCGAGTCGATCACCGAGGCGCACGCGGTCGGCGACCTCGGCGCGCTGGAGGACCGCCTGGCGGCGCTCAGCGAGCTGGTCGGCAAGCGCCGCGAGGAGGTCAAGGCCGCCCGCGACCAGGCGCGCGCCCAGTCGCGGGAGATCAAGGAACGCATCGTCGCCGAAGCCGAGCGCATCGCCGAGGACACCACCCACTGGAAGTCCGGCGGCGAGCGGCTGCGCCAGCTGGTCGAGGAGTGGAAGACCGCCGAGCGCATCGACCGCGTGACCGAGGCGGCCCTGTGGAAGCGGCTGTCGGCCGCCCGCACGGCGTTCGCCAAGCGGCGCAAGTCCTACTTCGCCGGGCTCGACGAGCAGCGCGAGTCGGTGCGCAGCATCAAGGAGCGCATCGTCGCCGAGGCCGAGCAGCTCGCCACCTCCACCGACTGGGGTGACACCGCCTCGGCCTACCGCGAGCTCATGCGGCAGTGGAAGAACGCCGGGCGGGCATCACGCGAGGCCGAGGACGAGCTGTGGGGCCGCTTCAAGGGGGCCCAGGACCAGTTCTTCCAGGCCCGTTCCGCGGTGTTCGCCGAGCGCGACGCCTCCCTGCGGGAGAACGCCGAGGCCAAGGAGCGCATCCTGGCCGACGCCGAGCGGATCCTTCCGGTCACCGACGCCCGGTCCGCGCGCGCCGCGCTGCGCGGCGTGCTGGAGCGCTGGGAGGCCGTCGGGCCGGTGCCCCGGGAGTCCAGAGACAAGCTCGAAGGCGGGCTGCGCCGCATCGACGAGGCCGTCCGCAAGGCCGAGGAGACCGAGTGGAAGCGGTCCAACCCCGAGGCCCGCGCCCGGGCGCAGAACACCGTCGACCAGCTCCGCAAGTCCATCGAGCAGCTCGAGGGGCGCCTGGCCAAGGCGAGCGCCGCGGGCAAGGACAAGGACGTCAAGGAGGCCGAGGAGGCCATCGCCGCCCGCCGTTCCTGGCTGGAGGAGGCCGAGCGCACGCTGGCCGAGTTCTCCTGACCGCCGCCCCGGGAGCCGTCCATCGGGGGGGACGGTCCGGGGCCGGTCAGCCGGTGACGCGGTAGAGGTCTCAGTTGGTGACGCGGTAGACGTCGTAGACGCCCTGGATGTTGCGCACGGCCTTCAGCACGTGGCCGAGGTGCTTGGGGTCGCCCATCTCGAAGGTGAACTTGCTGACCGCCGTGCGGTCACGGGAGGTCGTCACCGACGCCGACAGGATGTTGACGTGCTGGTCGGACAACGTGCGGGTGACGTCCGACAGCAGGCGCGGCCGGTCCAGGGCCTCCACCTGGATCGCCACCAGGAACACCGAGTCGTCGCCGGGCGACCAGCTCACCTCGACCAGCCGGTCGGGCTCGGAGCGCAGCTGCTCGATGTTGGGGCAGTTGGTGCGGTGGACCGACACCCCGTGCCCCCGGGTCACGAAGCCCACGATCTCGTCGCCGGGCACCGGCGTGCAGCAGCGCGACAGCCGCACCCACACGTCGGAGTCGCCCGCCACGATCACTCCGGCGTTGGTGCCGGTGCGCGGGCGGCCGCGCATCTTGGTCGGGACGGCCGCCTCGGCGATGTCCTCCTCGGCGGCGTCCACTCCCCCGAGGGACTGGACGAGCTTCTCGACCACCGACTGAGCGCCTGTGTGGCCCTCTCCGACCGCCGCGTACAGCGCCGAGACATCGGGGTAGCGAAGGTCCCTGGCGAGGGCCAGGAGCGTCTCTCCGGACATCAGGCGCTGCAATGGGAGGCCCTGCTTGCGCATCGCCCGCCCGATGGCCTCCTTGCCCGCCTCGATCGCCGTCTCGCGGCGCTCCTTGGAGAACCACTGGCGGATCTTGTTGCGCGCCCGGCCGCTCTTGACGAACTTCAGCCAGTCGCGGGACGGGCCGGCGTCGGGCGACTTGGAGGTGAAGATCTCGACGGCGTCGCCGTTGCTCAGTCGCGACTCCAGCGGCACCAGGCGGCCGTTCACCCGGGCGCCGATGCACCGGTGGCCCACCTCGGTGTGCACGGCGTAGGCGAAGTCGACCGGCGTCGCCCCCTCGGGCAGCGCGATGACCTGGCCGCGGGGGGTGAAGACGAAGACCTCCGACACCGACAGGTCGAACCGCAGCGACTCCAGGAACTCGCCCGGGTCGGAGGTCTCCTTCTGCCAGTCGAGGAGCTGGCGCAGCCAGGCCATGTCGCCGGCCTGCTTCACCCGCGCCCCGGCCGCGCCGGCGGCGCCCATCTCCTCTTTGTACTTCCAGTGGGCGGCCACGCCGTACTCGGCGCGGTGGTGCATCGCGCGGGTGCGGATCTGCAGCTCGACCGGCTTGCCCTCGGGCCCGATGACCGTCGTGTGCAGCGACTGGTACATGTTGAACTTGGGCATCGCGATGTAGTCCTTGAACCGGCCGGGCACCGGGTTCCACCGAGCGTGGATCGTTCCTAGCGCCGCGTAGCAGTCGCGCACGGTGTCGACCAGCACGCGGATGCCCACCAGGTCGTAGATGTCGTCGAACGCGACCTCGCGGGCGATCATCTTCTGGTAGATCGAGTAGTAGTGCTTGGGCCTGCCCTTGACCGCCGCGCGGATCTTGGCCTCGCGCAGGTCGGCCGAGACCTTCTCGATGACCTCCTGCAGGAACAGGTCGCGGCGCGGCGCGCGCTCGGACACCATGCGGGCGATCTCGTCGTACCGCTTGGGGTAGAGCATGCCGAAGGCGAGGTCCTCCAGCTCCCACTTGATGGTGTTCATGCCGAGCCGGTGGGCCAGCGGCGCGAAGATCTCGAGCGTCTCGCGGGCCTTCTGCTCCTGCTTGTGGCGGGGCAGGTAGCGCAGGGTGCGCATGTTGTGCAGGCGGTCGGCGAGCTTGATGACCAGCACCCGGATGTCGCGGGACATCGCCACGACCATCTTGCGCACGGTCTCGGCCTGCGCGGCGTCGCCGAACTTGACCTTGTCGAGCTTGGTGACCCCGTCGACCAGCAGCGCGATGCTCTCGCCGAAGTCGGCGCTCAGCTCGTCCAGCCCGTAGGCGGTGTCCTCCACGGTGTCGTGGAGCAGCGCCGCGCACAGGGTCTCGTCGTCGGTGCCGAGTTCGGCGAGGATCGTCGCCACCGCCAGCGGGTGGGTGATGTAAGGATCGCCGCTCTTACGCTTCTGATCACGGTGGTGGTAGGCGGCGACGTCGTAGGCGCGCTCGATCACGCGCAGATCCGCCTTGGGATGCGTGGCGCGGACCGTCTTGAACAGCGGTTCCAGGACCGGATTCATCGCGCCACCCCATTGCCCCCCGAACCGGGAAAGCCTGCGGCGTGCGGCAGGCGCCGGCTTGTCGTCGGTGCCTGCGGACGTGGCTAAACCCGTATCGTCCGCGGGCGCGGAAACCGGCTCAGGCGTGTCGGTCACTTCGGGCAAGGCCACATCACGGGGCACTCAGACTCCTCACGTCGAGTCCAGATCCTCCAGTGTATCCACGCTGGAGAACGCCGACCTCGCGGAGGAGCCGATCAGACCACCACCAGGGCGCGCAGGTCGACGTCGGGAAGACGGTCGCGCCCCTTGAGGAAGGCGAGTTCCATCAGCACGGACACGCCGACGACCTGCGCGCCGGCCCGGCTGACCAGCTCCACCGCGGCCCGGGCGGTGCCGCCCGTGGCCAGCACGTCATCGACGATGAGCACGCGCTCGCCCGGGGAGAAGGCGTCGCGGTGCACCTCGATGACGGCGGAGCCGTACTCCAGATCGTAGGACGCTTCCAGCGCCTCGGCAGGGAGTTTGCCCTTTTTCCGGACCGGCACAAACCCGGCTCCCGCGCGGTAGGCCACCGGGGCGGCCACGATGAAGCCGCGGGCCTCGATGCCGACGACCTTGTCCACCGCGAGGCCGTCGGCCAGCGCGTCGACCACCGAGGAGAAGGCCCCGTGGTCGCCGAGCAGCGGCGTGATGTCCTTGAACATCACCCCCGGCCGGGGGTAGTCGGGCACGTCCCTGATGCGGTCGAGGATCGTCGTGGTGAGGTCGCTCATAGGGGGTCCTTTCCGGCGGCGGTGCGGCGCCCAGCGATCCTAGGGGACCGCCCGGCGACCCGCAGACGAGCGCCCCCGTGGCGGCGAGCTCACGGGGGCGCTGAGGGACGTGCAGGTGCGGGGCTAGCGCTTCTTGCGCTTGCCCGTGGCCACCGACCCGTTCGCCGAGCCGGAGGTGGAGGCGGCGGCGGGCTCCTTGCCCTTGGCCTTGCCCGGGGACGCGGCGTCCTTGGAGGCGGCGGCCCGGTTGGCGTGGACCCGCTTGGCGATCGCCAGGTACTTCGGCTCGCGCTCCTTGAGGTTGGCCAGCAGCGGCGTCGCCACGCACAACGAGGAGTACGTACCGACGATCATGCCGACGAACAGGGCCAGCGACAGGTCCTTCAGCGTGCCCGCGCCGAACAGCGTGGTGCCGATGAACAGGATCGCGGCGACCGGCAGAATGGCCACCAGCGAGGTGTTCAGCGAGCGGATCAGCGTGTGGTTGAGGGCGTTGTTGGCGGCCTCGGTGTAGGTCATCTTGGCGGTCGTGCCGAGCTTGGCGGTGACCTCCTTGATCATGTCGAACACGACGACGGCGTCGTAGAGCGAGTAACCGAGGATCGTCAGGAAGCCCAGCATGGTCGCCGGAGTGACCTCGAAGCCCGACCAGGCGTAGATGCCGGCCGTGATGACCAGGTCGTGGATGAGCGCGACCACCGCGGCCAGCGCCATCTTCCACTCGAAGGCCAGCGTGAGGTACAGGATGATCGCGATCATGAACACGATCAGGCCGATGATGGCCTTGTTGAGGACCTCACCGCCCCAGGTGGCGCCGATGATCTGCTTGGAGATCTGGTTGTCGGGCACGCCGTACTTGGCGGAGATGGCGTCGGCGACCTTCGTCACGCCCTGTTCCGGCAGGCTCTGGGTGGTGACCCGCCAGCGCGTGCCGGCCTCCTGCACGATCACCTGGTGGCCGCCGACCGCCTCGACGGTGTCGCGGACGTCGGCGATGGAGGACGCGGCCGGCTTGTCGAAGCTGAAGACCGAACCGCCCCGGAACTCGATGCCCAGGTTGAGCCCCTGGATGACCAGCCCGAGGATGGAGATCAGCAGCAGGACCCCCGACAGCGTCGCCCAGAGCTTGTACCTGCCGACGAAGTCGACGTTGACCTCGCCACGGTACAGACGGCGCCCGAGCGCCCCGATGGCAGACATCAGCCCTCCTGCGGAACGGTCGTGCGAGCGGCCGGCGCCTCGCGGCTCATGCGCTCGGCGTCGAGGCCCGACAGCTTGTGCCCCTTGGCGAAGAACGGGAGCTTGGCCAGCAAGGCGACGAACGGCTTGGTGAACAGGAACACCACCGCGATGTCGATCAGGGTGGTCAGGCCCATCGCGAAGGCGAACCCGGCCACGCCGCCGACCGCGAGGAAGTACAGCACCACGGCGGCGATGAACATGACCGCGTCGGCGATCAGGATGGTGCGCCGGGCCCGGGCCCAGGCGACCTCGACGGCGACCCGCAGCGACCGCCTGCCCTCCTTCATCTCGTCTCGCATGCGTTCGAAGTAGACGATGAAGGAGTCGGCCGTGATGCCGATCGACACGATGAGGCCGATGATGTGCGGCAGCGAGAGCCGGAAGTTGGCGTTGTGGCCCAGGATGACCACCGTGCTGTAGGTCAGGATGGTCGCCACCACGAGGCTGGCCACCGCGACGAGGCCGAGGCCCCGGTAGTACAGCAGGCAGTAGAGGACCACCAGGACCAGGCCGATGGCGCCGGCGAGCAGGCCGCCCCTGAGCTGGTCGGCCCCGAGCGTGCCGGAGACCTCCTCGATCGAGCTCTGCTTGAACTTCAGCGGCAGCGCGCCGTACTTGAGCTGGTTGGCCAGGTCGGTGGCGGACTTCTGGGTGAAGCTGCCGGAGATGCGGGCCTGGCCGCCGGGAATGGGCTCCTCGATGACGGGAGCCGAGATGACCAGGCCGTCCAGCACCATGGCGAGCTGGTTGCGCGGCTGCGGCGCGCTGGTGATCTGACCGGTGGTCTTGGCGAACTCGCTGGCGCCCTTGCTCTTGAAGGTGACCTGGACGATCCACTCGCCGGTGGTGGAGTCGACGCCGGAGGTGGCGCCGGACACCTCGGTGCCCTTGACGGCGGCCTTCTCCAGGATGTACCTGGCGTCGCCGTCCTTGCTGCACGCCGCGAGCTGCTTGTCCGGGTTGTCCTGGACGCCCTGGCCGCGGTCCTTCTTGGTGCAGTCGATCTTCTTGAACTGCTCGGCCACGGCCGGGTCGACGCCGGTGAGGTCCACGCCCGCCATCGGGTCGTCGGAGGGCTGCGCGGTCGGCTGGCCCGAGGGCGCCGAGGCGCTCGGCGCCGGAGTGGCCTTGGCGCTCTTGTCGGCCTTGCCGGAACCCGAGGCCGAAGTGGACGGCGCCGGGGTCGGGGCGGTCAGCGCCGACGACAGGGCGCGGCCCGCGGGCGTCGCGCTCGTCGCGGGCTTGGCCGTGGCGGCGGGCTTGGCGGTCGATGACGGCTGGCCGCTCGCGCCCGGCTTCGGAGTGCCGGTGCCCGAGGGCGCGGGCGTCGCGGGCGTGGTCGGCAGCGGGCTCGGGGCGATGACCGCCGGGGCCACCGCGAGCACTTGACGGAAGCGGAGCTCGGCCGTGGTGCCCAAGCGCCCGACGACCTCCTTCTGCCCGGCGCCGGGAACCGAGATGACGATGTTGTCACCCGATTTGGCGACCTCGGCATCGGAGATGCCCGTACCGTTCACCCGGTCGCGGAGGATGTTGACGGCCAGGTCGAGGCTCTCTTGGGAGGGAGCCGCACCTGCCTCCGTGACCGGAGACAGCGTCACCGTGGTGCCGCCGGCGAGGTCGAGGCCGAACTTGGGCACGAAGGCCTTCTGCAGTGCCATCACCCCGCCCATGGCGAGGATGAGCACCAAGAGGGCCAGGAGCACGCGTCCCGGCCTGCTCTGGCTACTGGTCGATGGGGCCACTGGTGGTCGATTCTTTCGTCAAGGGGTTTGCGGTGAGCCTACTCAGGACTTCTTGTCGCTCGGACCTTCGTCTCCGCGGATCTCCGGTGCGTCGGCCGGCTTGACGTCGGTGACGGGTTCCGGCTCGACGATTCCATTGTCCACCGTCTCCTCCTCGACCGGGACGAGCACACGGCCGATGGCCGCCTTCGTCCAGCGGGTCTCGACGCCGGGCGCGACCTCGAGGATCACGTCGTCGTCCTCGACGGCGATGACGGTGCCGAACAGGCCGGTCGTGGTCATCACACGGGTGCCCGGCGTCACACTGCTCTGCATCTGCGCCTGCTCCTGCGCCCGCTTACGCTGCGGGCGGATGAGCAGGAAATAGAACACCACGACCAGCAAGATCAGTGGCACGAACGATCCAAGGCCCTGCACGGGGCTTCCTTCCGGTTAAGAATTGACCGGCCTGGCGCCGGCGGTCTGGCGGCGATCGGCACGGCCACACACTGATCGCGTCAGCGTACACAGCCAGCCAAGCCACGGAGTTTAGGCGAGCTTGTCAAAGCCCGGCAACGAACCCACGCTCTTGCAGGCGGGAAAGTTCCCGTTGTCACCGATCTGTGACCGGCGGATACGACCGGCTTGAAACTTTCAGTGCCCGCGCCGCCATGCTGCGACGGCATCCCCGAACAGCCCGAATGATCCGGCGTATCCCCCCAAACATGTGCACAGCTCGCAAGCAGCACCGCGGCCTCTGTCAACCTCCCAGTCAGAACGCGCGCGGGCCGTCACCTGCCACCGCCCCGCGCCGGGCGCCCGAGGCCGGCCTCCCCCGGCTCGGCCCTGCCTCGCTCAGGAGGCACCGGGGTCCTCGAACAGGACCGGCTGGGCCGCCGCGCCGAAGGCGTCCGGCGGGGGGACCATGCCGAGGTGCGTCCAGGCCGAGGCCGTGGCCACCCGGCCGCGCGGCGTGCGCGCGATCAGGCCCTGGCGCACCAGGAACGGCTCGGCGACGACCTCGACCGTCTCGGGCTCCTCCCCCACCGCCACGGCCAGCGTCGACAGCCCCACCGGACCGCCGCCGAACTTGCGCAGCAGCGCGCCCAGAACGGCGCGGTCGAGCCGGTCGAGCCCTTCGGCGTCCACCTCGTACAGGTTCAGCGCGGCCGAGGCGGTGTCCCTGGTGATCACGCCGTCGGCGCGGACCTCGGCGAAGTCGCGCACCCGCCGCAGCAGGCGGTTGGCGATGCGGGGCGTGCCCCTGGACCTGCGGGCGATCTCGTGCGCGCCCTCGTCGGGGAGCTCCAGCCCGAGCAACCGTGCCGAACGGCGCAGCACCTGTTCGAGCTCGGCCACGTCGTAGAAGTCCATGTGGGCGACGAAGCCGAACCGGTCGCGCAGCGGAGCGGGCAGCAGCCCAGCGCGGGTCGTGGCCCCGACCAGGGTGAAGGGGGCGATCTCCAGCGGGATCGCCGTGGCCCCCGGGCCCTTGCCCACGACGATGTCGACCCGGAAGTCCTCCATGGCGAGGTAGAGCATCTCCTCGGCGGGGCGGGCCATGCGGTGGATCTCGTCGATGAACAGCACCTCGCCCTCGGACAAGGTGGACAGGATCGCCGCGAGGTCCCCCGCGCGCTCCAGGGCGGGGCCGGAGGTCAGCCGCAGGGGCATGCCCAGCTCGGCCGCGATGATCATGGCGAGGGTGGTCTTGCCGAGCCCCGGCGAACCGCTCATCAGGACGTGGTCGGGCGGCCGGCTTCGGCGCAGCGCGCTTTCGAGCACCAGCGACAGCTGCTCGCGCACCCGGCCCTGGCCGATGAACTCGCCGAGGCGCTTGGGGCGCAGCGCCGACTCGACGGCCTGCTCGTCGCCCTCGGCGTCGGGGGACACCAGGTCACGCTCAAGGCTCACCGCAGGGCCTCCGTCACATGAGTAGGGCTCACCGGCAGCGCTTCCGTCACATGAGTAGGGCTCACCGCAGGGCCTCCGTCACAGGGGCTCGGCTCACGCGGCGGGGCCCGCCCGCGAGGTCGATGCTCGCCGCCACGGGCCGGGACGTCCACCCCCCGGCGGGCGCGCCGGCGCCGCCGATCGCCTGAACGGCGCTCATCGCACGCTCAGGGCCCGCAGGGCGGCCTTCAGCAGGGCGGCGACCGCGGGGGTGCGCCCGGCGGCCAGCTCGGCGTCGGCCTCGGGGGACACGATGGAGATCGCCTCGTCGGCGTCCTTGGCGGAGTAGCCCAGCCCGACCAGGCCGGCGTGCACCTGCTCGCGCCAGGCAGGCTTGCTCGCCTTGCCGTTCAGCGCCGCGGCGACGGCCGCGTCCGGGGTGCCGAGCTTGTCCTTCAGCTCCAGGATGATGCGCTGCGCCCCCTTCTGGCCGATGCCGGGGACCATGGTGAGCGCCTTGACGTCGGCCCCGGCCACCGCGACCCGCAGGGCGTTCGGCGCGTGGACGGCGAGCATGGCAAGGGCGAGCCGCGGGCCGACCCCCGAGGCGGTCTGGAGCATCTCGAACACCACGCGCTCGTCGTCGGAGCCGAAGCCGTAAAGAGTGAGCGACTCCTCGCGGACCACCAGCGAGGTGGCCAGGCGGGCCTGCTCGCCCACCCGCAGCCCCGCCAGCGTGCCGGGAGTGCAGTGGACCAGGACGCCGACGCCGCCCACCTCGACCACCGCGGAGTCGGGGGCGAGCGCGGCGACGCGGCCGGAGACCGAAGCGATCACTGGCCGACTCCTTTCGCGGGAAGGCCGGAGGGCGGCGCCGCGGCGGGCCTGGCGCCGCGCGGGCCCGCCGACGGCGGGCGCGTGCCGGTGGATCTGGCCTTTGCGAGGGCGTCGGCGAGGCGGTTCTGGGCGCCGCCGCGCCAGATGTGGCAGATGGCCAGGGCCAGCGCGTCGGCGGCGTCGGCGGGCTTGGGCATGGCGTCGAGCCGCAGCAGCCGGGTGACCATGGTGCCGACCTGCGCCTTGTCGGCGTTGCCGAACCCGGTGATGGCGGCCTTGACCTCGGAGGGGGTGTGCAGGGCGACCGGCAGCCCCCGGCGGGCGGCGCAGACGATCGCCACGGCGGAGGCCTGGGCCGTGCCCATGACCGTGCGCAGGTTGCTCTGGCTGAAGACCCGCTCGACCGCGACGGCGTCCGGCTTGATCTCGTCCAGCCAGCGTTCGATCTCGGCCTCGATGGCCACCAGGCGCTCGCCGATGCCCTCGTCGGCCGGGGTGCGGGCGACGCCGACCTTGACCAGCGACAACGGGGCGCCGGCCCGCCCCTCGACGGCGCCGAGACCGCATCGGGTCAGCCCGGGATCGACCCCCAGCACCCGCAGCTCAGGCAGCCGCACCCGCACGCCTCCAACCTCGCCGAACACCTGTTCGGAGGAACTGTACCGGCATCGGCGGCCCCGCGCACGCACCGGCCGCGCCGCCGTGTCCCGTCCCCGCACGGTGGCAGAGGCGCCGAGGCCGGGGTCAGAAGTAGTCGATCATGTAGGGCTTGGCGGCGAAGACGGCGCCGAGCCGGTCGTCGCCGGCCGGGGTGCCGCCGGTGAGCAGCCCGGCGCGGCGCAGGGTGCTGGTCTGGACGCCCGCGAACAGGGCCGACATGCCGCCGATGGTGAGGCGGGCCACCTCGTCCCCGGCGGGGCCCTCGGCGGGGGTGGCCGTGCCGGCTCCGTCGTGGACGCGCAGCCGCCAGGCCCCGGAGTTGGACGGGCGCATGCGGTCCTCGACTCGGACGACGGTGTCGAGGCCGGTCCCGGCCGGGTAGCCGCGGGCGGCGACGGCGGCCGGCAGGTCGATGAGGCGGAGCATCCAGCGGGTCTGCTCGACCGAGTCGCGTGAGCGCTCGCGCAGCAGCCACAGCATCGGGTCGTCCGGCTCGACGCTGGCCCTCACCGTGGCGGCGACCGAGGAGGCCGTGCCGACCAGGGACCACAGCGCTCTGGCCGTCGCCTCCGAGCCGGCCACCAGGTTCTTCACCTCGATGTTCCCCTGGTGCCAGCGGTAGACGACGTAGCCGTCCTCGGCGAGGTAGGCGAAGTCGTCCTCATCGGCCAGCCACCGGCGGGCGGCGGACTCCTCCCACCCCAGCGGCCCGCAGGCGCGCGTGGAGGCGTAGACGCGTGCCATCGTGGCGAGCAGCTCGGGGGCGTCGCCGGGGCCCATCCTGCGCAGCTTCACGCCGTCGCGGGCCCCGAGGGCGCGCAGCGCCTCGGTGGGGACGGTGACGCGGCTGCGCGCGCCGGCGTGCTCGTAGCCGGCGCCGCGGTACACCGGGGTGGTGGCGGGGTACAGCGCCGAGATCGCGTGGCCGAGGTCGGCGCAGCGGTCGACGGTGGCCTGGATGAGCAGGCGTCCGACGCCGCGGCCGCGGTCCTCGGGGGCGACGGTGACGCTGGCGACCCCGCCCATCGAGACGGGCCGGCCGTGCCACCACTGGTCGAAGCGGATGATCCTGCTGGTGGCGACCAGGCGCGCGCCGTCGAAGACGCCGAGGTAACGGCCGTCGCCCAGGGCGGCGGTCGCCATGGCGCGCCACTGCTCGGCGCTGCCGGGCGGAATGGGGCCGAAGGCGCGTATGCGGTTGTCGAGCACGGCGCCGAGGTCGCCGACCGTCACGTCACGAATTTCCACAACCGCCCAACCTAGGGCCCCGCCCCGACCAGGTCGAACCGTTTTCCATCCCAGTCGGCGGCCCGGCCGGACCGGCGTCAGTCGAGCTTGGCCAGCACGTCGTCGGAGACGTCGAAGTTGGCGTAGACGTTCTGGACGTCGTCGCTGTCCTCCAGGGCGTCGATGAGGCGGAAGACCTTGCGGGCCGAATCCTCGTCCAGGGGCACGCTCAGCGTCGGCATGAAGCTGCTCTCGGCGGAGTCGTAGTCGATGCCGGCGTCCTGCAGGGCCTTGCGGACCGGGACCAGGTCGCCGGCCTCGGAGACGACCTCGAAGGAGTCGCCGAGGTCGTTGACCTCCTCGGCGCCGGCGTCCAGGACGGCGACCAGCACGTCGTCCTCGCTGAGGCCGCCCTTGGGCACGATGACGACGCCCTTGCGGTTGAACATGTAGGACACCGAGCCGGGGTCGGCCATGGAGCCGCCGTTGCGGGTCATGGCGACGCGGACCTCGGAGGCCGCGCGGTTGCGGTTGTCGGTGAGGCACTCGACCAGCACCGCGACGCCGCCCGGCGCGTAGCCCTCGTACATGATCGTCTGGTACTCGGCGCCGCCCGCCTCCAGGCCGCCGCCGCGCTTGCGGGCGCGCTCGATGTTGTCGACGGGCACCGAGCTCTTGCGCGCCTTCTGGATGGCGTCGTACAGCGTCGGGTTGCCGTCCGGGTCAGGACCACCGGTACGGGCCGCCACCTCGACGTTCTTGATGAGCTTCGCGAAGAGCTTGCCGCGCTTGGCGTCGATCACGGCCTTCTTGTGCTTCGTCGTCGCCCATTTGGAGTGGCCGGACATCGGCTAGAGCTCCCTCACCATCTCGACAAAATACGAATGAACCCGCGTGTCCCCGGTCAGCTCGGGATGGAAGGACGTCGCGAGCAGAGGTCCCTGCCGGACCGCGACGATCCTATCCCCAGGCTCGGCCCGTCCCAGCACCTCGACATCCGCGCCGACGGACTCGACCCACGGAGCCCGGATGAAGACGGCGCGCAGCCGACCGCGTCCGGCGAAATCCAAGGATGCCTCAAAAGAGTCGACCTGGCGGCCGAAGGCGTTGCGACGCACGACCATGTCGATGCCGCCGAGGGTCTGCTGGCCCTCGACGCCGCCCTCGATGCGGTCGGCCAGCATGATCATCCCGGCGCAGGAGCCGTAGGTCGGCATGCCGGACTTGACGCGCATGCGCAGCGGTTCGAGCAGCTCGAACGCTTCGGCGAGCTTCCACATGGTCGTGGACTCGCCGCCCGGGAGCACCAGCGCGTCGACCGCCTCCAGCTCGGCCTGGCGGCGAACGGCCACGGCTCTGGCGCCGGAGGCCGAAAGGGCCCGGACGTGTTCACGCACGTCGCCCTGGAGGGCGAGCACGCCGATCGTCGGCGCAGAGGTCACCGGTCTTCCTCCCCGTTCGGTCCGTTGGTGGTGGCGCGGATGTCGTTCCCGACCGCCGAAGCGTACGGCCAAGCGGAACAACGTCCCAAACGGGCCCGGACTTCCCGGAGCGGGGCCGAGGCCGGCGGCCGGGTCAGGCCTGGCGGACCAGGCCGGGGATCCGGTCGGCGACGGTGAAGCCGGCGGCCAAGAGGGCCGGGGCGCCGGGGGTGTTCACGTACTTGACGATCTTGAACTCGGCCCTGACCTCGGCGGGCTCCACCTTGAGCAGCAGGTAACCGCGGCGGCGCAGATGGAACCGCAGGTGGGGGTTGGTGTCCAGCAGGGCGTCTCTGGCGCGGTCGTGGTCGTGGCCGTTGCCGCCGCTGCTGACCGAGGTCACGGCCAGCTCGGTGCCGATCAGGGGCGAGTCCTCGTCGTCGTAGTCCAGGGCGAGGTCGCCGGCCCAGTGGGAGTGCACGTCACCGGTCAGCACGATGGCGTTGCGCGTGCCGGCCTCCAGCCAGCCGCGGGTGACCCTGGTGCGCGAGGCGGTGTAACCGTCCCATGCGTCCTGCCGCACGACCCTCTCGGGGCCGGGGTACTTGGTCCGCTGGCCGAAGAAGACCTGCTGGCCGATGATGTCCCACCGCGCCCTGGACTCGCGGAAGCCCTCCAGCAGCCATCGTTCCTGGGCTTTCCCGGTGATCGTGCGGCCGGGGTCGTCGGCCTTGGGGCACTCGGCGAAGCCGGAGCCGCACAACGGCCGGTCGCGGTACTGGCGGGTGTCGAGCAGGTGCAGGGTGGCCAGGCTTCCCCAGTGCAGGCGGCGGAACAGGTGGATCGCCGCCCCCTTCGGGATCGACGCGCGGCGCAGCGGCATGTGCTCGTAGTAGGCGCGGAAGGCGGCCGCGCGCCGCGCGGCGGGCAACCGGCTCGTCCAGTTGTTGCGCACCTCGTGGTCGTCCATGATCGGCACCCAGGGCGCCGCCGCGTGGGCGGCCCGCAGGTCGGGGTCGGTCTTGTAGAGGGCGTGCCTGCGGCGGTAGTCGGCCAGGCTGGTGGCCTCGCCGCCCTCGTGGTCGCGCACGTTGCCGCCGGGGCACGGCGCCTGGCCCTTGCCGTGCTCGTAGATGTAGTCACCAAGGTGCAGCACCATGTGCGGGCGCTCCTCGGCGACCCTGGTGTAAGCGGTGAAGTGCCCGTGCTGGTAGTTGGCGCAGGAGGTCACCGCGAGGGTGAGCGAGGCGGCGGGCGCGCCGGCGGGGGGCGCGGTCACCGCGCGGCCGGTCGGCGAGATGTAGGGGCCGGCCTTGAAGCGGTACCAGTAGTCGCGGCCCGGCTCCAGCCCGCCGACCTCGGCGTGCACGGCGTGGGCCCATTCGCGCACGGCGTTCTCGCTGCCGCGCCGCACGACGCGGGCGCAGGCGGGGTCGGTGGCGACCTCCCAGTACACCGGCACCGGGGCCGCCGGCATGCCGCCGTACCCGTCCTCGGCGAGCGGGGCCGGCGCCAGGCGGGTCCACAGGACGAAGCCGTCGGGCGCGGGATCGCCGGAGGCGACGCCGAGCGTGAAGGGCTCGCCGTAGGGAGCGCTCAGGGGTGGCACCCCCGGCACTCCGGCTATGAGCCCCATCACGAGGAACGATCGCCTGTCGATCACATGACGATCATCAACTATGCCCAGCAAACGCCAGGTATAGCCATACCCAGGTCAGAGCGGATATTTCCGGACGATCAACGCGCCTCGACCGTTCAGGGCGCCCGTCTCGGCCGACATGTCACGATTCCAGGCGACAAATCGCCATGTAAGCCACACACCGTCCCGATGGCCGCGATAGGGCACCGGGACGGCGGGAAGATCACCAGCCGCGCGTGGCCAGGCGCTCGCTGTCGGGCAGCGTGGCGACGTTGATGCCGACCATGGCCTCGCCGAGCCCGCGGGAGACCTTGGCGATGACGTCGGGGTCGTCGTAGAAGGTGGTGGCCTTGACGATCGCCGCCGCCCGCTTGGCCGGGTCGCCGGACTTGAAGATGCCCGAGCCGACGAACACGCCTTCGGCGCCGAGCTGCATCATCATGGCGGCGTCCGCCGGGGTGGCGATGCCGCCGGCGGTGAACAGCACCACGGGCAGCTTGCCGGTCTTGGCGATCTCGGCGACCAGCTCGTAGGGCGCGCGCAGCTCCTTGGCGGCGGCGTAGAGCTCGGCCTCGTCCAGGGCGCCCAGGCGCTTGATGTCGCCGCGGATCTGCCGCATGTGGCGGGTGGCCTCCACGACGTTGCCGGTGCCGGCCTCGCCCTTGGAGCGGATCATCGCGGCGCCCTCGGCGATGCGGCGCAGGGCCTCGCCCAGGTTGGTCGCCCCGCAGACGAAGGGCACCGTGAAGGCCCACTTGTCGATGTGGTTGGCCTCGTCGGCGGGGGTGAGCACCTCGGACTCGTCGACGTAGTCGACGCCGATGGCCTGCAGGACCTGGGCCTCGACGAAGTGGCCGATGCGGGCCTTGGCCATGACGGGGATCGAGACGGCGGCGATGATGCCGTCGATCATGTCGGGGTCGCTCATGCGCGAGACGCCGCCCTCGGCCCGGATGTCGGCGGGCACGCGCTCGAGGGCCATGACGGCGACGGCCCCGGCGTCCTCGGCGATCTTGGCCTGCTCCGCGGTGACGACGTCCATGATCACACCGCCCTTGAGCATCTCGGCCATGCCGCGCTTCACGCGGGCGGTGCCGGTGACGGCGGTGGTCTCGGCGACTTCGGGGGTGCTGCTGGACACGGTCTTACCTCACGAGCGTGACGACGGGTTCCCGTCCCATGGTAGGCGCTGATCAGCCCGGCGCTCGCCGTCCGGATCGTCGCAACTCCACGGGCGCTTTGGACATGTTGTACGGGTACGACGATCCGTGGCCCCCGGATCAGGGCTGCACGGGCTTGGGCGCCGCCAGGACGATCCACACCTGGCCGGGGCTGAGGTTCATCGGCTCGCCGCCCTCGGTGGTGAACGTGGCGCCCTCCTTCTCCGAGGAGCGCGACCATTCCGCCTTGTAGGCCTTGCCGTCGCGCAGGACGACCGCCTTGCCGGTCCCGGTGGTGTGGATGAGAGGGGTGTAGCTGCCGGTGAAGTCGTGGAACTGCGAGCGGGTGGTCTTGGCGTACTGGACGACGATGGTGGGGGCGCCGAGCTGACCGCCCTCGGCCGCCATGTCCTTCTTGCCGTCCTGCGTCACCAGCCAGCGCTTCTGGGAGGCCGCCCAGGTGAAGGTGAAGGTCGCCGCCGGATATCTCACGGTGAACGACTTCTTGGGGGTGCCGCCCTCCGGGGCGTCGCCGAAGGTGAGGCCGATGTCGCGCGCCTTGGTGGCCTTGGGCGCCTTCGCCAGCAGCTTCCTGGTGTCGGCGAACAGGTTGTAGGGGGCGACGCGGCCGGGCTGGCGGAAGTAGGCGCCCGGCGCGGCGCTGTCGGAGACGTCGTACAGCGACGCCTGCTGGACCAGCGGCACCATCTTGCTCTGCACGCCCGAGTAGGCCAGGGCGGGCTTGCCGAACATCGGCAGCAGGTGAAGGTCGGAGATGCGGGCGCTGCGCACCGGGCCGACCTTGGCGGGGATCTTGGAGGAGAAGACCGCCATGAGGCGGGTCAGGCCGCCCTCGACCTGCTCGACGAACACCAGGTCGGCGCTGCGCAGCCCGAGCTGCGGCTTGCCCGAGGAGGTGTTCTCGATCTTCACGGCGAGCACCGGCCGGCGCCCCGCCACCGGCTGCCCGGTGAACGGGTGCTCCGGCGGCGGGGTCGGGGAGGCGGAGGCCGAGGCCACCGGCTCCGCGCCCTGCGACGCGGGCGCCGCGCCGCCGCCGCCGCCGGAAGAGGAGCACGCCACGGCGGGCACCAGAACGGCCGTCCCCGCCAACGCGATGCCAATCACCCGTTTTGCTGGCACAGCTGCGGCTCCTCCCGATTCGTCGCGAAACGCCACGAAGCTTACCGACGGAGGCCCCTGCGAATACGCAAGATCGGTCGTATCCCCCGAATAGAGGGCAAGTCGTTGCCAGGACTTGCCGCAATCCCTACCAAGGACGCCCTCCTACGGCCTGCCCACCCCGCACGATGGGCGCCTCCGGCACCGCCGGGACCTGCTCGGCCGGGCCCTCTGTCAACCCGAGGCAGGTGGTGGGGCGCTCCCGTTGTAGAAGGGATTCTCGGGCAGGCGCCCGGGCGTGACCAGCAGCCGGACCACCCCGGCCTTCACCTGCCAGGCGTTCCACACCGTCCAGCCCCCGCCCACCCGGTCCGCGGGCAGCGGCTCGAAGGACAGGCCGCCGGTCTTCGGGTCGATGCGGATGAGGCTGAACACCGCCGACAAATCGCGCTTACGCGCCTCGGCGAGGATCTCCCTGACCGGGCGGCCGTCCCGCAGGCGCACCCCGTGGAACATCCCCCCCGGCGCCAGGGCCGCGTCGAAGTTGGCGTACTCCTCCCCCGGCCTGGCCTGGCGGCCGATCCGGACGTCCACCCTCCCGGTCAGCCCGGCCGGGACCCGGATCACCATGACGCAGCCGGCGGACCGTCCGGGCTCGCACCCCCGGGGATCGGTTCCCAGCGTCAGCGGGACGCCGCCGAACCGGGGGCCGGAGGGATCCGGCGTGGCCTGCCGGTCGGGAGCCTGCTTCGACCCGATCACCATGCCGAGGATCGTCCCCTCGTATCCCGGAGAGACCGGCACCGGGCGCAGTTCGACCCGCAGGCCGACCGCCCGGAACGCCTCGGTGTACAGGGCGTACTCGGCGAACGGGTCCTTGATGCGGGCGACGTACTGGTCACCGTCCCGTCTGATGTCCACCGCCGCGTTGGCGTAGGACACCGCGACACCGCCGCCGTCCCGCACCAGGCTCGGCCCCACGACGACGCCCGTCGCGAGCAGGGCCGCGGCGGTGAGGCCGAGCGCCAGGCGACGGGGGCCGAGCAGGAGGGACCGGCGCCGCGGCCCGGCCAAGGACCCGGCCGAGGGGGCGCCTGGGCTCCCTGCGGCCACCGCCTCCGGCCGCGCGACGACCGTGTCCGGCCCAGGAACCGCCGACGCGTCGCTCCGCCGGCCCGTGATGGAGGCCAGCAGCGCCTGCGCCCCCGCGCCGGACCCCCCGCTTCCCTTTCTTCCGGGCTCCACCCGGGCCAGCGGCCGCAGCAACCGGCTGATCTCTTCCGCGTCGTTCACAGCGGCCTCCCCGCCGGGATCATCCGGCTGCCCGTCGTCAGGTGGACATCGGCCGCGCTCAGCGCGGCGGCGAAGCGTCTGCGCGCGCGGTGCAGCCTGACGCGCACCGCGTTGCGCGACACTCCGAGCATCGTGGCGATCTCGTCCCGGCCGAGCCCTTCCCAGGCGACCAGCGACAGCAGTTCGCGATCGTCGTCCGGCATGCTCCGGAACACCGCCGCGACCGCCCTCAGCTCGGCGCCGGCCTCCGGCGGATCGCCGTAGAGATCGGCCATCTCGGCGTCGAGCTCCACGTCGCGCATCCGCCGGCGGACCGACTTGCGGCGCTGGTCGGCCAGCACCCTGCGCGCCACGCCGTACAGCCAGAGCCTGGCCTCTCCGCCTCGCGGCAGGTCGGCCAGCTTGCGCCAGGCGATCGCGAAGGTCTCGGCCACGACGTCCGCCGCGTCCTGCGGCGAGTCGCAGCGCCGCACCGCGTAGGCCGTGATCTGGTCGTAGCACTCCCTGTAGACGGCCTCGAACCGGGCCACCTCGTCATCATCCACGCGCCGTCCTCATGGGCGTCTCCTTCGTCAGTACCGGATGCGGACATCCCGTACATGGCGCGAGCGGACCCATCATTTCCGGCGAGCTACGCCAGGACGGCGGTCATGGTGCGCCGGCCGCCTGGCACCGCAGGCTCGCCATCCGCTACGAGGCCGGCCGCCACATCGCCTTATCGACGACCGGCCGCCGACCTCGCCTCGCGACCGGCCCTCGGTGGCGGGCACACGTCGTCCAGCGCGGCGCGGAGGATCGCGTGGGCGTTCGCGCGCAGCATCTCGGCCGCGTCCTCCCGGGTCAGGCCCGCCACGTCGATCAGCCACACCAGGGCCTCGATTCCGGTGGCGGCGCGGATCGCGATCGCGAGCCGCCGGGTGTCGAGGTGCGGCCGCAGCGGGACCAGGGCGTCTTCGATCCAGCCGATCGCCCGGCCCTGGCGGAGGGTCGGGCTCGGCGCGCCGGGCTGGAGCGCCAGGCGCAGCGAGGCGCGCAGTTGCGGCTCCCACTCCAGGGTGAGGCGGATGAACTCCCGGATCGCGAGGTCCAGGCGGGCGGCCGGGGCGTCCGGGGCGTCGTCGGGCAGGAGCGAGGACCGGCCGGTCTCGGGATGGGCGGCGGCCACCAGGGCCGACTGATTGGGGAAGTACCGATAAGCCGTGGTCCGGGAGATGCCGGAGGCGGCCGCGGCCTCCTCGACGCTCGGCTCGTGCCCGTCGGCGAGGAGGCGGCGGGCGGCGTCGAGGAGTTCGCGGCGGGTGCGCGCCTTCTGGCCGGTGCGGCCGGTCGCCTCGTAGGGGACTTCCATTCGTTCACGGTACTACGTATCCTTCATGGTACTTGTATCCCATGAAGGGCCGGAGGTCCCATGAGCATGGATCCAGCCGTCACCGACCCCGCCCTCTACAGCGTGATCTTCGAGAACGAACGCGTCAGGGTGCTGGAATACCGGGACCGTCCGGGCGACAAGACCTCCCCGCATTCCCACCCCGACACCGTCATGTATCCGCTCGCGTCGTTCCGCCGCCGTGTCTCCAGCGGCGACCGCGCCGTGGAGGTCGCGCTGGAGCCCGGTGCGATCCGGTGGGTCGCCGCCCAGACCCACCAGGGCGAGAACATCGGCGACACCCCGTCGCACGCGCTGTTCATCGAGCTCAAGGAGCCCGCCCCCGCCCCCGCCCCGGGCACCGCGCTCGGCCCGGAGGAAGGCTAGGACGATTTCACCGCCATCCGCCCTACTACGCGTCGCCCGGGCTCCCGTCAGGCGGTGAGCTCGGCGGCCAGGTGGGCGCGGAACTCCTTGACATGGACGGTGTCGGCGTAGGGGTCGAGGCGGTCGGAGAACTGCCTGACGCGCTCGACGGCCCGGACGGAGGTCAGCGACCGGGCCGCCGGAATCGCCTTCCGGGCCATATCGACGGCCCGCTCGACCTCTCCCATGCTCAGGTAGGCGTCGGCGGCGTTCACCCGGTTCAGCTGCGCCGAGCGTGGCCGGGCCTCCGCGAACTCGCGTACCGCCAGCTCGGCGCAATCGGCTGCCCGCTCGTGCTCGCCCAGCAGTTCCCAGCACATGCCCGCACGGGCGATCAGTTCCGGCTCGTCGTTCCAGGTGGCCCAGGCCGGGTCGCGGTCGCTCCGGCCCCGGGCGTGGACACGCTCGGCCTCGGCGAGCTTCAACTGGACGGTGCGTGCGCCATGTCCGTCCCGGCTCTCGCCAGGCCGGGTCCGCAGTGCCGTCGCCCAAGCCTCCTCGACCAGCAGCATCGCCGCCACCCACGGCGGCGCGTCCACGCGCCGGGCGGCTTCCACGGCGGCCCCGGTCAGCCAGACGGCCTGCGCCGAATGCCGCAGGTACAAGGCCTGATGGGTCATGCCCTCCAGGATGAGGGAGCCGATCATCGGGTCGCTGCCCAGTTTCGCCAGCTTGAGGGCCTGCCCGAAGTACTGCTGTGCCTGCCCATGACGGTGCAGGTCGAACGCGGTCCACCCGGCCATCCCCGTGAGCCCGGCGGCGGCCGACATGAGGGCGGCGCCGACCTTCTCGGTGTAGCGGCCGCGGAGCAAGGGGTGGACCACGGTGCCGAGGTAGTCGACCACGGCGGGCCGGACCAGGCCGGCGCCGAACCGATGGTCCATCTCCCCGAACGCCTGCGTAGCTTCCTCGATGCGCTGGACGTCCGACAGGCCCACGGAGGGGCCGGAGCCGTCGTGGACGGCGGAGGCGACCGGGGCGCCGTAGCTCCAGGCCGACAGCCAGCTGCCGAGGGCCGCGGGCACGAAGGGCAGGGCGGCGAGCACATGACGGCGATCGGGGTCCATGTCGCACCTCCACAGGCGTCCGGCGGCCTCGACCGTAGCCGCGAGCGACAGGTCGCTGAAGTCCGGGCGGAGCCAGGCTTCCGTATCGACCGGGGCACCGCCTTCGATCCACCGCTCGACCTCGGCCGGGTCCACCGCGAACACCTCGGCCATCCGCGCCCGGTACACCGGCCGGATCGCCTGCCTGCCGCGCTCCCAGCGGCTCCAGGTGGTCGGCGACACCCACAGCGCCTCGGCGACCTCCTCCTGGCTCATGCCCATCCGCCTGCGCGCCCGCGCCAGCTCCGGCCTTGCCGCACCACGCTTCGACCCGCCCACGACCACCTCCATGACCACGCGTAATCAGACGGCGACCCATTGTCAATAGGGACGGCACGGATTCCCGGCCCCCCGTCCGAAACGACCGGGAAACGACCACTGGGCGCGCAGACGCGCACGGCGGGCGACGGAAAGGTCCCCGGGACGCTTGGACGGCGCGGCGAACGGCGACGCCGGAGAGGGGACCTGTCGTGCGGGCGTTCGGTCGGGTCTCCTGCTGGAGCACCGTCGCCGAGAGCCGAGAAGGAGCAGCCCGATGCGGCCGATCCCCCACTGGTCAGCGGACGCACCCGGCGTCCCCTCAGGACGCCCGACGATCCCCGCCCAGAGAGACCCGGGCGCCGACGGGCGCACCGTCGCGAACCCCGTGGACGGCATGAACGCCGGTCCTCGCCCCGGGCGGTCGGCCTCGGCCGGCACCTGCTGGGGCGAGGCGCCCCGGCGCGACCGCGTCCCCGAAGGGGACGGGCACCGGGTCATGGGAGGGGACGAGCACGGACGCGTCATCGAAGGAGATGGGCTCGGAGGCGTTCGCGAGGAGACGGCGGACCGTCGTGCCGCCGAGCGGGGAGCCGGTTTCGCCGCGACCGGCGGGGCGGGCGGGGAGTTCCCGTTCGCGCTGGTGAGCGTGATGGTCGCGGTGCTCCATCCCGGTTCGGCGTGCCGCCGTGGCCGCGCCCTGGTCCGGGAGGCGCTCCAGGCCGAAGGGCTGTCCGGCGAGGAGGTGCTGGACGCCGAGACGATCGTGGCCGAGCTGGTGGCCAACGCCGAGCGGCACGGCCTGCCGCCCTACGAGCTGCGGCTCTATGAGCTCGGCGGCGTGCCGACCTGGTGCGAGGTGGTGGACGGCGACCCGGATCTCGGCTGGATCCCGGCGGTCCTGGGCCGTCGGCACGGGCGGGTGGAAATGGATCTGTTCTCCGAAGGCGGCCGGGGGCTGCTGCTGACCCGCGAGCTGTCGCAGGGCCACTGCCGCGCGTACGTCACCACGGCCTTCGCCGGCGGCGAGCCCGCCAAGGCCGTGGCCTTCGCCCTGCCGACCCGATCAGGCACCCGCCTGACCTGCCCTCCGCTGCTGCGCCACGCCCGGTCCCGGGCCCGCCTGCTGCCCTGACCGGGACCGCCGGGCTCAGGACCGCCGGGCTCAGGTCTGCTGGGCGAAGGAGGCGGGTTCGGCGTCGTCGATCTCGAAGAAGGACGGGGGGTCGGTGTGGCCGGCCAGCCGCAGGGTGCGGGCCAGCCAGCGGCGCTGGGCCCGCCGGGTCACCTCGGCGGCGTTGTTGTAGAAGCGGCGCGAGTAGATGACCTTGGTGACGGCGGTGTCCAGCTCGGCCGCCAGGGCGGCCCCCTCGGGGGTCTCGGCCAGGCGCTCCCTGAAGCGGTCCTGGTCCATGACGGCCCTGATCGTGCGCGACAGGTCGCTCTCGGCGTGCTCGCGTTCCTCCGGCCCCGCCGAGCGGGCCTCGTGGGTGGCCGCGGCCAGCACCAGGCTGGTGGCCGGGTCCAGCACCCGTGAGGCGGCCAGCTCCATGCACACGGCGGCCCGGCTGATGAGCGCGGCGTCCAGGGCGGCCCGCGCGGTCTCCAGGCGGATGTGCATGCGGTCCAGCCGGCCGGCCCGCCAGGAGATGTAGACGGCGGTCAGCACGATGACCGCGCCGACGACCAGGCTGATGGTCATGGCGCTCACAGGACCACTCCGCGGCTCTCCTCTTCGACGCCGCCGGTGGTGGTCGCGGCGACCGTCTCGTAGACGCGCACGACGTCGCGGGCCACCGTGGACCAGTCGTACTTGCGCACGGCCACGCGGGCCTCGTCGGACAGCTTGGCGCGCCGCTCGGGGTCGTCCAGCAGGGACGCGGCCTCGCGGGCGAGGGAGGCGGCGTCGCCGGTGGTGAACAGCGCGCCCGCCTGGCCCTCGCCGAGCACCTTGCGGAAGGCGGGGATGTCGCTGGCCAGCACGGTGGCCCCGGCCGCCATGGCCTCGGCGAGCACGATGCCGAAGCTCTCGCCGTGGGTGTTGGGCGCGCAGAACACGTCCACGGAGTGGTAGGCGCGGGCCTTGTCCTCCTCGCTGACCATGCCGAGGACGCCCACCCGGTCGCGCAGCGCCGCGGGCACCTTCGACAGCACCTCGTCGGCGTCGCCCGGCCCGGCCACCAGCAGCCGCAGGCCGGGACGCTCAGGGGCGAGCCGGGCGAAGGCCTCCAGCAGCACCGGCAGGCCCTTGCGGGGCTCGTCCATGCGGCCGAGGAACCCGATGACGCCGCCGCCCGAGCCGCCGTCGGGGCCCCAGCCGGGCAGCGGCTCGGCGTCGGTGTACCGGCTGACCGTGACCCCGTTGGGGATGAGGACCGCGTCGCCTCCGATGTGCTCGACGAGCGTCTTTCGCGCGGCGTCGGACACGGCGATGCGGCCGGAGATCTTCTCCAGCGCGGTGTGCAGCACGGGCGCGGTGACGGCCACGACCCGCGAGCGCTGGTAGGAGGCGTGGAAGGTGGCCACGATGGGCCCGCTCGCCGCCCACACGGCCAGCAGGCCGACCGAGGGGACGGCCGGCTCGTGGACGTGCAGCACGTCGAACCGGCCCTCGCGCAGCCACTTGCGCGTCCGGCCGGCCGACAGGAAGCCGAACGCCAGCCGCGCCACCGAGCCGTTGTAGGGCACGGGGACGGCCCGGCCGGCGGAGGTCACGTAGTAGGGCAGCGGCGCGTCGTCGGAGGCGGGCGCGAGCACCGACACGTGGTGCCCGTCGGCGATGAGCGCCTCGGCCAGGTCGCGGACGTGGGCCATCACCCCGCCGGGGACGTCCCAGGTGTAGGGGCAGACCATGCCCACCCTCACGGCGCGCTCACCCCGCCCCGGGCAGGCCGGGCCGCGGGCGCGGTCACCGGGGCTCCAGGTCGTCCAGCCAGAGCCGCTGGAGCATGTGCCAGTCCTCCGGGTGCTGGGAGATGCCCTCCTGGAAGACGCGGGCCATGCTCTGGGTCATGACGGCGACCTTCTCCTGCCGCGTCCCCTCGGCCGGGACGGGGATCTCCTCGTGGATGTGGATCGCCCAGCCGGCGTCCTCGAACCAGATGGTCGCCGGGTGCAGCGCGGCGCCGGTCTGGACGGCCAGCAGCGCCGGGCCGGCGACCATGCGGGTCCTGCCGTCGAAGAAGTCGACCTCGATGCCCTTCTCGGTCAGGTCGCGCTCGGCGGGCAGGCAGACCGCGCGGCCGGCGCGCAGCCGCTGGGCCAGGGTGCCGAAGGCGTGCGCGGTGCCGCCGCCCTGGGCCGTCAGCGGCAGCACCTCCATGCCCAGGCTCTCGCGGAAGGCCACGAACCGCTCGTACAGCGACTCGGGCTTGAGCCGTTCCATGACCGTGGTGAAGGTGTGGCCGCTGTGGACCAGCCAGGCGCCGGACAGGTCCCAGTTGCCCATGTGGGGCAGGGCGAGCACGATGCCCCGGCCGCTGTCGAGGGTGTCGAAGATGCGCTCACCGTGGATGGCGCGCGTGCCGGTGAGGATGCGCTCCTTGCCGATCACCGGCAGGCGCAGCGCCTCCATCCAGTAGCGGAAGTAGGAGCGCATGCCGGCCCTGCTCAGGTCGCGGACCGAGGGGTCGGCGACGTCCTTGCCGGTGACCCGCGCCAGGTTGGACTCAAGGCGGCGCACGAGCTTGCCGCGCCTGCGCCAGATGAGGTCGGCGATGAGGCGGAAGGCCCACGCGGCCACCGGCTCGGGCAGCTTGGGCACCAGCACCCAGCCGAGGTGGAAAGCCCATACGACGAGCCGATCAGTCAACGCGAGGTTCACCCCCATGGGTAGGTCACAGGCTCCGGCGGGGCGCCGGTCGGAACTTCAGGGCATCATCGCCGATGCGCGGCCCGTAGGTTCATGTTGGCACCGTCTGGCGGTAAACGTGCACGATGCGCTGCACGGCGGTGAACGCGCTGGCGGCGGCGAGCAGCCACAGGCCCACGGCCAGGATGTAGGGCACGCCGAGCCCGCCGAGGCCGGCGGCGACCAGGACGACCACCAGACGCTCGGAGCGTTCGGCCAGGCCGACATCACAGGTGAGGCCGAGCCCTTCGGCCCGCGCCTTGGCGTAGGAGACCACGGCCCCCGCGACCAGGCAGAACAGCGCGACGCAGGCCAGCACGGCCTGCCCGGTGGACATGAACCACAAGATCAGCCCGGAGAAGACGGCGGCGTCGCCGACGCGGTCGAGGGTGGAGTCCAGGAAGGCCCCGAACACGCTGCCGTTGCCGAGCATGCGGGCCAGGACGCCGTCCAGCAGGTCCGCCAGGACGAAGAAGGTGATGACGACCGACCCGAGGAACAGCTGGCCGCGCGGATAGAAGCCGAGGGCTCCGGCGGCGACCCCGAGCGTGCCGAGGACGGTGATGACGTTCGGGCTGATCCCCCGGCGGGCGAGCGCCCGGCCGAGCGGGGACAGGACACGGGTGACGGCGGGGCGCAGGAGCTTCAACATCGCCGTCCGATCGTAGCCACTCCGGCCACGGGGTCCGAACCGAGCGCCGTCCCCTCACCTGGGCCGCTTCCCCTGGCGGGGAGCGGCACGGCGGGGGCCGGAGAACGGCGGGGAACGACCCGGGGAACGGGTCAGGAAGTCCACATGTCTTCTCGCGAGCACTTTTGCCTTTAGACCCTTGTGATCCGCGCCGGACGGGTGAAGGGTGAATGCACCGCGCTCTTTTTCGGGCGGCGGGCGCGGCGGCGGACGATGCGACCGCGCGCGGCCGCATCTCACGGCGAGACGCGGGAGGCGTTATGCCAGAGAGAACAGCGGGAGGACCAGCGGGAGCCGCGGGCAGGGCACCCTCGGCCGACCGGCCGGATGCCGTGCGCAACGTCGTGCTGGTCGGCCACTCGGGGTCCGGGAAGACGACGCTCGTGGAGGCCCTGCTGGCCGCGACGGGCACCATCCAGCGCACCGGCCGGGTCGAGGACGGCACGACCGTCAGCGACTTCGACGAGGTGGAGGTGCGCCAGCAGCGTTCGGTCAACCTGTCGGTGGCGCCGCTCACCTTCAACGGCATCAAGATAAACCTGCTGGACACCCCCGGTTACGCCGACTTCGTGGGCGACCTGCGGGCGGGCCTGCGCGCCGCGGACGCGGCGCTGTTCGTGGTCTCCGCGGCCGAGGGCATCGACGGGCTGACGCGCATGCTGTGGGAGGAGTGCGCCTCGGTCGGCATGCCGCGCGCCGTCGTCATCACCAAGATCGACCATCAGCGGGCCGACTTCGACGACGTGGTCACCGCCTGCCAGGACGCCTTCGGCGACGGCGTGGCGCCCCTCTACCTCCCGGTGGTCACCAACGGCCACGTGAACGGCCTCATCGGGCTGCTGTCGCAGAAGTTCTACAACTACGCGACCGGCACGCGCACCGAGAACCAGGCGGGCGCGGCCTACCAGGAGCAGATCGACGTCTACCGGGGCACGCTGATCGAGGGCATCATCCAGGAGAGCGAGGACGAGTCCCTCATGGACCGCTACCTCTCCGGCGAGGAGATCGACACCAAGGTCCTGATCGACGACCTGGAGAAGGCCGTGGCCAGGGGCGGCTTCTACCCCGTGCTGGCGACGTGCGCCGTGCAGGGGTCGTGCGCGATCGTCGGCATGCAGGAGCTGCTGGAGATCATCACCCAGGGTTTCCCCTCCCCCATGGAGCACCCGCTGCCCGAGATCACCACGATCGGCGGGAAGCCGGCGCCGGGCCTCGCCCGCGACCCCGACGGGCCGCTGGTCGCCGAGGTGGTCAAGACCACCAGCGACCCCTACGTCGGCCGCATCAGCCTGGTCCGGGTCTTCTCCGGCACGCTGCGCCCCGACATGGTGGTCCACGTCTCCGGGCACGGCCTGACCGAGCGGGGCCACGAGGACCACGATCTGGACGAGCGCATCGGCGCGCTGTCCTCCCCGCTGGGCAAGCACCAGCGCACCACCACCAAGTGCGTCGCCGGCGACATCTGCGCGGTGGCCAAGCTCAGCCGGGCCGAGACGGGCGACACGCTGTCCGACAAGGACCAACCGCTGCTGGTGACCTCCTGGACCATGCCCGACCCGCTGCTGCCCGTCGCCATCCGCGCCAGGTCCAAGGCCGACGAGGACAAGCTCTCGCAGGCCCTCGGGCGCCTGGTGGCCGAGGACCCGACCCTGCGCCTGGAGAACAACCCCGAGACGCGCCAGCTCGTCCTGTGGTGCATGGGCGAGGCCCACGCTGACGTGCTGCTGGACCACCTGGCCAAGCGCCACGGCGTCGAGGTCGAGCGCGTCGAGCTGCGGGTGCCGCTGCGCGAGACCTTCGGCGGCAAGGCCCAGGGCACCGGCCGCAACGTCAAGCAGACCGGCGGGCACGGGCAGTACGCCATCTGCCATGTCGAGATCGAGCCCCTGCCCTCCGGCGGCGGCTTCGAGTTCGTCGACAAGATCGTCGGCGGCGTGGTGCCGAGGCAGTTCATCCCCTCGGTGGAGAAGGGCGTTCGGGCCCAGATGGAGCGCGGCGTGCTGGCCGGCTACCCGGTGGTGGACATCCGGGTGACGCTGTTCGACGGCAAGGCCCACTCGGTCGACTCCTCCGACATGGCCTTCCAGATCGCCGGGCAGCTCGCCCTGAAGGAGGCGGCGGCCAAGGTGCCCGCCCTGCTGCTGGAGCCGGTGGACGAGCTGTCGGTGCTGGTCGAGGACGAGCACGTCGGCGCGGTGATGTCCGACCTGTCCTCGCGCCGTGGCCGCGTCCTCGGCACCGAGCCGGTCGGCACCGGGCGCACGCTGGTCAAGGCGGAGGTCCCCGAGCTGGAGATCACCCGGTACGCCATCGACCTGCGGTCCATGTCGCACGGCACGGGCACCTTCCACCGCTCGTTCCTGCGGTACGAGCCCCTGCCCTCCCACTTGGCCGACAAGCTCAGATCGGCCGCCGACTAGGCCCTCCCCCGGCGGTCCCCGGGCTTCACGGGGATGGCCGCCGGACGCGGTGCGTGCGGGCCGTACGACACCGGCCGGCCCGCACGCACCGCGCGTCGACTCCGCCGCGGGGCGCCCGGAGCCCTCGGAGGTAAGGCAGTTGTCACCCGCGCCGGAGGCCGGAGCCGATCCGGCGTCCGCTCCGGAGGATCGCCGGGCGGGCCGGGACGCCGAGGCGCAGGTGCCGGCCGGGAAACCGCCGTGTCCGTGCCGGACGGCGGCCGCCGTCATGGGCCGGCACTCCCCGCCACGGCGGCCTCATATACCTCGCGTGTCACCGTGGCATCACGGTGCGATTTCTTTTATCGGGCCTTACCAGTGTTTGGCCGATGCCAGACTGATGTCCCATGCGAAACGGACATCGGCCTCTGCTCGCCGCCACCACCATGGCGGTGGTCACCACCGGCGTCGCCTATCTCTTCGGGCCTGGCGCCGCTCCCGCCGACAGCGAGGCCAAGCGCCCTGCCGCCGAAGCCAAGCGCCCTGCCGCCGAAGCCAAGCCCGCGACCGGCCAAGCCAGGTCCGCGGCCGCCCACCCCGCTGCGGCGAAGCAGGAGCAGGCGTGCGAGGCGAGCCCCAAATACCCCAAGCGGCAACTGCGGGGCGTGTGGATCGCGACCGTGCACAACGTCGACTGGCCGTCCAAGACCGGCCTGGACGCGGCGCGGCAGCAGGCCGAGTACGTCCGCATTTTGGACAACGCGGTCAAGCGCCACCTCAACGCGGTGTTCGTCCAGGTCCGCCCGGCCTCCGACGCGATCTACAAGTCGCCCTACGAGCCGTGGTCCCAGTGGCTGACCGGCACCGCGGGCCGCGACCCCGGGTGGGAGCCGCTGCCCTTCCTCATCGACGAGGCGCACAAGCGCGGCCTTGAGTTCCACGCCTGGTTCAACCCCTACCGCGCCGCCGACAAGGACGACGTGTCCAAGCTGCCGGCGAACCACCCGGCGCGCGTGCACCCGAAGTGGGTGGTCAAGCACGAAGGGAAGCTGTACTACAACCCCGGCCTGCCGGAGGTGCGCGCCTACACCGTCAAGGTGATCAAGGACGTGGTGCAGCGGTACGACATCGACGGGGTGCACTTCGACGACTACTTCTACCCCTATCCCGGCCGGGGCACGAAGTTCGGCGACGCCGCCGCCTTTACAAAGTACGGCAAGGGCATGTCGCTCGCCGAGTGGCGGCGGGAGAACGTCAACACGCTGGTCTCCCAGGTCGGCGCGGCCGTCCACCAGGCCAAGCCGTACCTCAAGTTCGGCATCAGCCCGTTCGGCATCTGGCGCAACAAGTCCGACGACCCCACGGGCTCCGACACCAAGGGCCTGTCCGCCTACGACGCCATCTACGCCGACGCGAAGGCGTGGATCAAGTCCGGGTCGATCGACTACGTCATGCCGCAGATCTACTGGCCGCGCGGCTTCGCCGCCGCCGACTACGCCAAGCTCGTGCCGTGGTGGGCCGACCAGGTCAAGGGCACCGGAGTGCACCTCTACATCGGCCAGGCGCTGTACCGCGTGGGCACCAAGGACACCGCGGCCTGGACCAGGGCCGGCGAGCTGCCCGCCCACCTGACCCTCAACCGCAAGTACCCCGAGGTGCGGGGGGACGTCTACTTCAGCGCCGCCCAGCTCGCCAAGAACCCGCTGGGCGTGCTCGACGCGCTGGTCAAGGACCACTACCCCCGCCCCGCGCTGCTTCCGCTGGTCCAGGACCGCGGCGGCAGGGCCCCGGCGGCCCCCACCGGGCTGACCCTGGCGGGCGGCGCGCTCAGCTGGAAGTCCTCCCCCGAGGCCCGGTCCTACGCCGTGTACCGGGTCACGGGCGCCAAGCCGGACGCGTGCGCGACCACCGACGGCCGCAACCTGGTGGCCGTGGCACCGGCCGCCCCGGCCGCCGTCCAGTCCTTCGCGGTCACGGCCGGCGGCTCCTACCTGGTGACCGCCCTCGACCGCCTCGGCAACGAGAGCGCGCCCGCCACCGTCGTCCTGCCCTGATCCGGGGCCACGCCGGGCCGCGGGCGATGTTCACCGCGATTTCCTGGACCGCGCGGCGCGCTTTCCCGTACGGTTCCATGGATTCGCGGGTGGACGTCATGGGAGGTCAGTCAGTGGTGAGGCGGGCGCTGGGCGCATTGGCGGTGATCACGCTGTGCATGGTCACGACCGGCGCCGCGTGGGCGCATGCCCCCGGGCGGGCGGAGGCCGCGGGACGGGCCGACGCCCCAGGGCGGGTAGCGCTGATCGGCGTGCCGGGGCTCCACTGGGACGACGTGAGCGCCGAGACCACCCCGAACCTGTGGCGGCTCGCGGCGCAGAGCGCCATCGGTTCGCTGTCGGTGCGCACCGTCGGCCGCGTCACCTGCCCCTACGACGGGTGGCTGACGATCTCCTCGGGCGTTCGCTCCTCGGTCGGCGCCCGCTGCGGGCCGCCGCCCGCCGTCGAGCGGCAGGGCGGCAAGGCCGTCATCCCCGGCTTCGACTGGCTGTGGACGGTGCGCGACGCCGACTACGCCGGCTCGCTCGGCGCGGCCGTCCACGCGGCCGGTGGCTGCACCTCGGCCGTCGGCCCGGGGGCGGCGCTCGCGCTCGCCGACCGCTCCGGCGCCGTCGACCTGTACGCCCCGGCGCCCGACGGCGTCCGCGACTGGTCCGCCTGCCCCGTGCTGGCCGCCGACATCGACGACCTGGTGCGCCCCTACTACGACGGCGAGCTGCTGGCGGACGCCCCCGACAAGCTCACCCCCGCCGCCCGCCGGGCGGCGCTCGCCGCCGCGGACGCCGGCGTCGGCGAGGTCGTCGGGCACCTGCCCGCCGACACGCGGGTCGTGCTGACCGGGCTGTCCGACCACGGCTCCGAGCCGCACCTGCGGGTGGCGATGTGGCGGGCGCCCGGCGCTCAGGACCACTTCCTGGGCGCCACCTCCACCCACCGCGACGACATGGTGATCCTGCCCGACGTGACCGCGACGATCCTGCGGGCGGCCGGGGCGGCCGTCCCCGGCACCGTCATCGGGGTGCCGTGGGCGCCCACCGGCGCGACCGGCACCGAGGAGGGTGTCGCCGCCCTGCGGCACGCCGACGTCGCCGGGCAGACCATCCGCGCCGTCGGCGGCGGCTTCTTCACCGGCCTCGCCGTGCTGCAGGTGCTGTTCTACCTGGTCGCCTTCCTGCTGCTGCGCCGCCGCCGGGCCCTCGGCGGAGTGCGCGTCGCCGCGCTCGCCCTGGCCTCGCTGCCGGTCTCGACCTACCTGGTGAACCTCGCCCCGTGGGAGCGCGCCGCGGCGCCGGCGGTCACGCTGGTGGCCGGGGTGCTCGCCTGCGCCGCCGCGCTCACCGTGCTGGCCCTCGGCGCGCCGGTCGCGTGGGCGCGGCTGCGCGGCCGTCCCGGCGCGGGCGGGGTGCTCGGGCCGCCGTCGGTGATCGCCGGGGTCACGGCCGCGGTGCTGGTGGGCGACCTGCTCAGCGGCACGCCCCTGCAGCTCGACAGCATCATGGGGTACACCGGCGTGGTCGGCGCCCGCTACTACGGCCTGGGCAACATTCCCTTCGCGCTGATGGCCACCGCCGTGCTGCTGCTGACCACCGCGGTCGCCGACGGGCTGGTGCGGGCCGGGCGCCGGCGGGCGGCCGTCCTCCTGGTGGCCGGGCTGGGCGGTTTCGCGATGATCCTGGACGGCTGGCCGGGGGTGGGCAGCGACTTCGGCGGCGTCATCGCCTTCGTGCCGGGCATCGCGGTCACCGCCCTGCTGGTGGCCGGCAAGCGGGTCTCGGTGATCAGGCTCGGGGCGTTCTGCGTGGCCGGCGGGGTCCTGGTGATGGGCATCGCCTACCTGGACCACCTGCGGCCGCCCGCCTCGCAGACCCATCTCGGGCGGTTCGCCGGTCAGGTGATCGACGGCACGTTCCTGCCGGTGATCGGGCGCAAGCTCGGGGCCATGCTGAGCACGCTGCTGTCGCCCAACCTCATGCCGATCGTCATCGCGGCGTTCGCGTTCCTGGTCTTCGCGCTGCTGCGGCCGGGCACCGCCAGCGCCGGGGTGCTGCCGGTGGCCTTCGAGCGGGCGCCGATGCTGCGCGCCGGGCTGATCGGCGCGCTGGTGAGCGGCGTGGTCGGCATGCTGGTCAACGACTCGGGCGCGGCCGTGCTGTCGATGGCCCTGGCGCTGGCCGTGCCGCTGGTGCTGTCGGCCGGCATCCGCGCCCTGGCCCCGCAGGCGCCGGCCCGCCCGGCCCCGGCGCTGAGCCCGCTGCCCACCTGAGCCCGCTGCCCACCTGAGCCGGGAAGGGCGGGCGCGTCCGCCCCGCCGCCCGTCCGAGCCGCCCGCCTGAGGTGACGACCGGTCGGCGGGTCAGGCGGGCCAGGCGCCGGCGAGCAGGTCGCGGGTGTCCTGCAGGAGCTGGGGCAGCACCTTGGTGTGGCCGACCACCGGCATGAAGTTGGTGTCGCCGCCCCAGCGGGGCACGACGTGCTGGTGCAGGTGGGCGGCGATGCCGGCGCCGGCGACGTGGCCGAGGTTCATGCCGACGTTGAACCCCTGCGCGCCGCTGGCCTTCCTCAGCGACAGCACCGCGCGCTTGGTGAAGTCGGCCAGCTCGGCGGTCTCCGCCTCGTCCAGGTCGACGTAGTCGGCGACGTGGCGGTAGGGCACCACCATCAGGTGCCCGGAGTTGTAGGGGTAGAGGTTGAGCACCGCGAAGACCGAGGAGCCGCGGGCCACGATGAGCCCGTCCTGGTCGCTCATCTTGGGGATCTCGCAGAACGGGCAGCCGTCGCCGGGGCCCGAGCCGCTCGGCTTGTTCTCTCCCTTGATGTAGGCCATGCGGTGCGGGGTCCACAGACGCTGGAAGTTGTCGGGATCTCCCGCACCGGGCTGCTCAATCGGCTCCTGCATGCCTTGCAGCATAGGACGCGGGGCGCCGGCCGCGCCCGCCGGGCACCGCCGCCGCCCGCCTCCTTCGAGCCTCAGACCTGGACGCGGCGCTCGACGGCGTCGACGATCTCGGCGATCGCGTCGTCCACGGGGACGCCGTTGTTCTGCTCGCCGCTGCGGTAGCGGAAGGAGACCGCGCCGGCCGCGACGTCGTCGTCACCGGCCAGCAGCATGAACGGCGCCTTGGCCTTCTGCGCGTTGCGGATCTTCTTCTGCATGCGGTCGGCCGAGGCGTCGACCTCGACCCTGATGCCCCGCTCGCGCAGCCGGGCCGCGATCTGCGAGAGGTAGTCGACGTGGGCGTCGGAGATCGGGATGCCGATCACCTGCACCGGCGCGAGCCAGGGAGGGAACGCCCCGGCGTAGTGCTCGACCAGCACGCCGAAGAACCGTTCGATCGACCCGAACAGCGCCCTGTGGATCATGACCGGGCGCTGGCGCGCCCCGTCCGCCCCCTGGTACTCCAGCTCGAACCGCTCGGGCAGGTTGAAGTCGAGCTGGATGGTGGACATCTGCCAGGAGCGGCCGATGGCGTCCCGCACCTGCACCGAGATCTTGGGGCCGTAGAAGGCGGCGCCCCCGGGGTCGAGCACCAGCTCGAGCTTCTCGGACTCGGCGACCTCGCGCAGCGTCTGGGTGGCCTCTTCCCAGTCTTCGTCGGTGCCGACGAACTTGACCGGGTCCTTGGTGGACAGCTCGAGGTAGAAGTCCTCCAGGCCGTAGTCGCGCAGCAGCTCGAGCACGAAGCGCAGCAGCGAGGTCAGCTCGTCGCGCATCTGCTCGCGGGTGCAGTAGATGTGCGCGTCGTCCTGGGTCAGGCCGCGCACGCGGGTGAGGCCGTGCACCACGCCGGACTTCTCGTAGCGGTAGACCGTGCCGAACTCGAACAGCCGCAGCGGCAGCTCGCGGTAGGACCGCCCGCGCGCCCTGAAGATCAGGTTGTGCATCGGGCAGTTCATGGGCTTGAGGTAGTAGCGCGCGCCCTCCAGCTCCATGGGAGGGAACATGCCGTCGGCGTACCAGTCGAGGTGGCCGGAGACCTGGTAAAGGTGCTCCTTGGTGATGTGCGGGGTGTTGACGAAGGAGTACCCGGCCTCCTCGTGCCGCTTGCGGGAGTAGTCCTCCATGAGCTTGCGGATCACCCCGCCCTTGGGGTGGAACACCGGCAGGCCCGAGCCGAGCTCGGGCGGGAAGGAGAACAGGTCGAGCTCGGCGCCGAGCTTGCGGTGGTCGCGCTTCTCGGCCTCCTCCAGCAGGCGGAGGTACTCATCCTGCCGGTCGCGCGACTCCCAGGCGGTGCCGTAGATGCGCTGGAGCTGCGGGTTCTTCTCGCTGCCCCGCCAGTAGGCGCCGCCCGAGCGCATCAGCTTGAACGCGGGGATGGACCGGGTGGAGGGCACGTGCGGCCCGCGGCACAGGTCCTTCCAGCAGAGCTCGCCGGACTTGGGGTCGAGGTTGTCGTAGATGGTGAGCTGGCCGCCGCCCACCTCGACGCTCTCCTCCTCGCCGGCGCCGCCCTTGAGGCCGATGAGCTCGAGCTTGTAGGGCTCGGCGGCGAGCTCCTCGCGCGCGGCCTCGTCGCTGACGGCGCGCCTGGCGAAGGTCTGGCCCTGCTTGACGATCTCGCGCATGCGCTTCTCGACGCGCTTGAGGTCGTCGGGGGTGAAGGGCTGCTCGACGTCGAAGTCGTAGTAGAAGCCGTTCTCGACGGGCGGGCCGATGCCGAGCCGGGCGCCGGGGAAGATCTCCTGGACGGCCTGGGCCATGACGTGCGCGGTGGAGTGGCGCACGATCGCCCGGCCCTCCTCGCTGTCGATGGCGATGGGCTCGACGACGTCGCCGTCGGCCACCTCGGCGGCGAGGTCGCGCGGCTCGCCGTTGATCTTGGCGGCGACGACCGACCGGCCGTCGGCCGCGAGCGCCTCTCCGGCCGTCGTGCCGCCCGCCACCACACGCTCGGCTCCGGCGAGGGTGATGCGTATTTCGAGGGCGGCAGACACGGTTGCTCCAAGGAGATGGGTGGGCGCGGGCACTCCGCTTGTCGTGCCCGATGCTACCGGGAAACCAGGCGGCGTTATCGCGCTCCCTACGCCTTGCTGCGGCGGTCCTCGGCCGGTTGCAGGCCGAGCGCGGTGAGCTGCGCGCGGGTGCCGCGGAAGACGTTGCGGTCGATCGGGCCGTGCGCGTACTGGTGGATCGCCCAGCGGTCCCACGGCGGCGGCACGACGGGGTGGCCCTTGGGATGGCTGGGCGCGGCGATCCACAGCGGGTAGTCCTCAAGACCCGCGCAGTAGCCCTTCTTGGCGAAGGACAGGAAGGTGTAGATGAGCGGCCGCACCCCGGTGACGATGTTCACCACGTGGCACCAGCGCCGGGCGAAGGCGGCCACCCGCTGGGGCGGCAGGTGCCCGGAGTGCTCCAGGTCCAGGGCGATCAGATCACCGCGCCGCAGGCCGCCCGCCGCGTCGACCACGTCCAGGAAGTGGCGCACCTGGTCCTCGGCGTCGCCCTTCGGATGGGCGAAATGGTAGGCGCCGCAGACCAGCCAGTTCTCCCGCATGGCCGCCCAGTTGCGGGCGAACCACTTGTCGGTGAAGCCGGTGCCCTCGGTCGCCTTGGCGAATCCGAAGTCGACGCCGTCGCCGGCGTGCCCCGCCCAGTTGACGGCGCCCTGCCAGTTGGACACATCGATGCCGTGCAGCATGAAGCCTTCCCACATCCCCCGAACTCGCCCCCGGGGATTGTAGTGAGGACACCCCCGCTGAGGCGGCCGGACACGCCCGGGGCGGCGTCCCGGCGCGCGAGCGGGTGAGAGATGGTGGAGGTAGGACACTGGAAGGAGGCCCCCATGCAGGTCAAGCAGTGGACAGTGGAGATCTACATAACCGAGGACGACAACGACGACCGCACCGTCGCGCGGGCCGTCCTGATGAACCGCGCCGGTATGCGGCGCGAGGGAGTCGGGTACGCCCGGCGCAACCCGGTCGACCGGCCCGTCCCGGAGATCGGCGACGAGCTGGCCGTGGGGCGCGCTCTGGCGGACCTGTCGGCCAAGCTGACCGAGGACGCAGCCGAGGACGTCGCCCAGATGGCGGGGCAGTCCCGGCGCGTGTGAGCGCCACCACGAGGGAAGCGTGACGGTCCGCGACGCGGGGCGAAGGGGCGGCGCGTCGGCCGTCCGCTCCGCGCGAGGCGAACGTCACGCGCATTCGGGACCTACGACCGTGACCCCGGCGCGGTTCGGGGAGTCGGATGGAACTGATGGTCCCGCGAACTATCCAGGGAGGTTCTCATGTCCATGCAGACGCGAAGCACGTCCAGGGGCCTGGTACCCGACCTGCTGGACTGGCTGGAGGCGCCCTTCACCGGAGGCGGCCGCCCCTACACCGCGGGCCAGATGGTCCGGTTCGAGGACACCGTGCGGGACGGCCACTACATCGTGCGCGCCGAGCTGCCCGGCATCGACCCCGAGCAGGACGTCGAGGTGGTGGTGTCCAACGGGATGCTGACCATCCACGGCGAGCGCAAGGAGGAGCGGTCCGAGCCGCACCGCACGGAGTTCCGGTACGGGGAGTTCAGCCGGTCGGTCCCGCTGCCGGCCAACGCCGGGGAGCAGGACGTCAAGGCCGTCTACCACGACGGCATCCTGGAGGTGGACATCCCGCTGGCGGAGGAGAGGCAGCAGAGCAAGCGCGTGCCGGTGGAGAAGGCCGACTAGCGCCGGACGCTCCGGACCCGGCCCGCGGGGACACGGGCCGGGCCCGGAGCGGTACTGCGGGCCGCGCGCGGGAGAGGTCACTGGAGTCGCCTTATGATTCGCGTGTTCCTGCTGGACGATCATGAAGTGGTCCGCCGGGGGGTCGCCGCCCTGCTGTCGGCCGAGGGCGACATGGAGATCGTCGGAGAGGCCGGCACGGCCGAGCAGGCCGTGGCGCGCATCCCGGCGCTCAGGCCGGACGTGGCGGTGCTGGATGTGCGGCTGCCCGACGGCAACGGCGTGGAGGTCTGCCGCGAGGTGCGCGCGAGGACGCCCGGGCTGGCCTGCCTGATGCTGACCTCCTTCGCCGACGACGACGCCCTGTTCGACGCCGTCATGGCGGGCGCGGCCGGTTACGTGCTCAAGCAGATCCACGGGTCCGACCTGGTCGGCGCGGTGCGGACGGTGGCGGCCGGCCAGTCGCTGCTGGACCCGGAGAGCACCGCGTCGATGCTGCGCCGCCTGCGCGAGCAGGCCGCCAGGAAGAGCCCGCTGGCGGCGCTCACCGGCCAGGAGCGTCACATCCTGGAGCTCATCGGGGAGGGGCTGACCAACCGGCAGATCGGCGAGCGGCTGTTCCTGGCAGAGAAGACGGTCAAGAACTACGTCTCCAACCTGCTGGCCAAGCTGGACATGCAGCGGCGCACGCAGGCCGCGGCGCTCGCGGCGCAGCTCAAGGCCGGCCGCCACGACTGATCCCGCCCCCGCCGTCCGGCAGGTCACGGGCGGCCGGGGCCGCCTTTGACGGGGTGGCGTGGCGCCAGGCCATGCGCGCGCCCGGCGGGGAGGCGCCGGGGGCGGGAGGGCTCTGGAGGGCGAAGATGGCCGAGCGGATGCGCCGGATGGTGCCGTCCAGCTCGTCGATGGCGTGCCGCACCCTCGTGCGGGCCTCGGGCCGGTCGAGCAGGCGCATCGCGCCCATCAGCGTCATGGCCACCCCGAACAGCCGCTGGATGACGACGTCGTGCAGGTCCTTGGCGATGCGGTCGCGGTCCTCCAGCAGCAGCAGCCGCTCGGCGTCCGCGCGGGCCTCGGCCAGTTCCAGGGCGAGCGACGCCTGCCCGGCGAAGGAGTGCAGCATGCGCACGTGGGGCCCGCCGAAGGGCGGCCGGCCGGGGCGCCTGCCGAGCGACAGCACCCCGCGCACCGCGCCGGCGGCGCCCAGCGGCACGGCGACGGCCGGCCCCGCGCGCGAGCGCTCGCACACCAGGGCGGGGATCGCCGTCTCCGCCAGGTCGGCGACGACGACCGGCTCGCCGGAGGTGTAGGCGCGGCCCGGCAGCGAGTCGGTGACCGCGACCTCCGCGGGGCTGACCCGCCCGGCCGGCACGCCGTCGGCGACGGTGACGCGCAGCCGTTCCCCGCCGGCGCAGGGCAGCAGCACCACCGCGACGTCGGCGCCGGACATCTCGCGCGCCCGCCGGGCCACCAGCGCGAGCACCTCGGCCGAGCCGGCCCCCGACAGCAGGCGGGTGGTGACCTCCGAGGACGCCTGGAGCCAGATCTCGCGGCCGCGGGTCTCCTCGTACAGGCGGGCGTTCTCGATGGCGACGCCCGCCGCGGCGGCGAGGGCGACCACGACCGCCTCGTCGTCCTCCCCGAAGTCGCCTCCCCCGCGCTTCTCGGTCAGGTAGAGGTTGCCGAAGACCTTCTCGCGCACCCTGATCGGCACGCCGAGGAAGCCGCCCATGGGCGGGTGGCCGGGCGGGAAGCCGGAGGACTCGGGGTGCTCGGCGATGCGGTGCAGCCGGAGCGTGCGCGGCTCCTTGATCAGCAGGCCGAGCAGGCCCAGCCCGTGCGGCCAGTGCTCGACGCGGGCGATCTCCTCCTCGCTCAGCCCGACCGGGATGAACTGCACCAGGGTGTCGTCCTCGCCGATCACGCCGAGGGCGCCGTAGGTGGCGTCCACCAGGGTGGTGGCCGTCTCGACGATGCGACGCAGGACGGTCTGCAGGTCCAGGTCGCCGCCCACGGAGACGACCGCGTCCAGCAGCGCGTGGACCCGGTCACGGGTGGCGAGCACGGTCTCCAGCCGGGCCCGCAGCTCCGACAGCACCTCGTCCAGCCGCGTGTGCGGCATGAGGGAGCGCGGTGGGACGTTCGCCATACCAGGAGTGTCCCCATCCCGACCGCTCCACGAATCCGGATAAAAGGGATATTCGACATATTTACCTATTAATGGCGCCTCCGCCCGGCCGTGATCCGGCCGTCTCCCGGGGATGGACCACGGCGACCGGGCAGCGGGCGTGCCGCAGCACCTCGTAGCCGACCGAGTAGCCCGCCGAGCCGCCGAAGCCCGCGCCCGTCGCGTCGCCGTGCGCGCCGGAGCCCACGACCACCAGATCGGCCCGCCGGGAGGCGTCCGACAGCGCCGTGACCGGATGCCCGCGCATGGGGCGCAACCGGGCGGTGACCCCCGGGCACCGCTCCCGCCACATCGCCAGGCGCAGCCGCACCTCCCGCGTCACCTCGCCCATCGCCTCGGCCAGGCCGCCGGCGCAGGCGGTCGCGTACGGGGAGAACGGCGGCGCGCTCCAGGCGTAGAGCACGCACACGCGCGCGCACCGCCGGGCCGCCTCGCCGAGCGCGTACTCCATGGCGGCCTCCGACACCGGGGACCCGTCGTAGCCGACGACGATCTCGCCATGACGCCGCCCGGGCGAGCGGTTGACCACGACCACCGGCGCCATGGCGTGCCAGGCGACATCGCGGCCCACCGAGCCGAGCACCGCCCCCACGAAGCCGCCCGGCCCGCCGCCGCCCAGGATCAGCTCATCGGCGTCCTCGGCCTCGGTGCACAGCCGCTCGGCGGCGGCGCCGGTGAGCAGGGTCGCGCTCACCTGCAGGCCGGGCGCGTAGCCGCGCACCCAGTCGACGGTGGCCGCCAGCACCGCCCGCCAGTACGCCGTCAGCGCGTCGGGCAGCCACGGCGCGGACCGGTAGGGGTAGTCCATCGACCAGGGCTCGCGCACGTGCACGACGCGCAGCCGGGCTCCTCTGCGCACCGCGTCGTCCGCCGCCCATTCCACCGCGGCCGCCGCGGAGTGGGAACCGTCGACGCCGACCACGATCTGTCCCGCCATGGCGCACCTCCCCCTCGCCTACCACCCTCACACGAGGCGCCACCGGACCGGCGCGCGCCCTCCCCGGGGCGGCGGAGTGGGCTCACAGGTACAGCGGCGGCACGGTGATCAGGTCGTCGGTGGCGAAGCCGAGCCGGTCGTCGACCTCGATCACGCCGTCCACCGCGTGCACGGACTCCACCACCAGCGGGATCTGCGAGCGCCTCGGGACCGTCCCGGTGAGCGCGACCAGCCCGTGCTCGACGAGGATCGACAGGGTCCGCGGCTCGACACCGGCCCCGCGCACGGCCTCCTCGACGTCGTCGAGCACCTCCGCGGGCGGCCGGACGAAGATCTTGAGCAGGTCGGCCTGGTGCACGGTGCCGACGATCTTGCCGGTGACGCGGTCCACGACGGGAAGCTGCCTGATCCGGTGCTCGTGCATGAGGCGGGCCGCCTCCCGGACCGGCGTCACCTCGGTCACGGTGATCGCGGGACTGCTCATCACCTGGGCGGCCGTGCCCCCCTTGTCCCCCGCGACCTTCGTGTTCCCGCGGCCCGGCCCGCGGCCCTCGATGACCGCTTCGACGCGCTCGGCGCCGATCTCCCGCAGCAGCAGGTCGTCCGCCGACACCACTCCGACCGGCCGGCGGCCGGAGTCGACGACGGCCACGGCGCCGACCTTGAAGCGGCGCATCGTCTCCACCAGGTCGGCGAAGCAGGTGTCCGGCCTCACCGCGATGGCGACCCTGCCCATGACGTCGCCGACATTCACGACCATGGCTGCCTCCCCTGTCCAGCGCCCTGATATCGATCGTCCCGCCGGCCGGGAAGGGCTGTCAGCGGCGAAGGTCCCCAGCTCAACGGGACCTTCGGCTCGCCCGCGCACGCCACAGGCAGGGCACCCGTCGAGCACGGCCTCAGCGGGCCCCAGAGACGTCCCCCTCCGGCGGGGGGCGGTCCGGACGCCCGGGCGGTGGCCGTGAAGGCATGCGGTCACCGCACTAGGCCCAGGGGCGGAAGACCGCGCGCACGCACCCGTCCTTCTTGTTCTTGAACAGGTCGTAGCCGTGCGGCCCGTGCTCCAGCGGCATGGTGTGGGTCGCCATGTGGGCCGTGCGCAGCTCGCCGTTGCTCACCATGTCGAGCAGTCTCGGGATGTAGCGCTGTCCGTGCTGCTGGGCGCCCCTGACGGTCAGGCCCTTGTTCATCATCGCGCCGAGCGGGAACTTGTCGACCAGGCCCGCGAAGACGCCGAGCACGAACACCGAGCCGCCCTTGCGGCAGGCGTAGATGGCCTCGCGCACCGCGGCCGGACGGTCCAGCGTGAGGCCCGCCCGCTGCTTCACCCGGTTGTACAGGCGTTTCGGCCCGGCGCTGTCGGCCTCCAGCCCGACGGCCTCGATGCAGACGTCCGGGCCCCTGCCGCCGGAACGCTCCTTGAGCTCGGCGATCACGTCGGTGCGGGTGTAGTCCAGGGTCTCGGCGCCCACGTGGCGCTCGGTCATGGTCATGCGCTCGGGGTGGCGGTCGATGGCGATCACCCGCTCGGCGCCCAAGAGCATCGCCGCGCGGGCCGCCATCTGGCCGACGGCGCCGCAGCCCCACACCGCGACCACGTCGCCGGGCTTGACCCCGCCGAGGTCGGCGCCCATCCAGCCCGTGGGCGCCGCGTCCGAGCAGAACAGGGCGTCCATGTCGCTCACGCCGTCGGGCACGGCGAAGGCGCCGTGGTCGGCGAAGGGGACGCGGACGTATTGGGCGTGGCTGCCCTTGAACCCGCCGGTGGCGTGGGAGTAGCCGTAGATGCCCGCGGACGGCTGCCCCCACAGCATGTCGGTCAGGCCGGGATCGGGGTTGGAGTTGTCGCAGGCCGACCACAGGCCGTTCTCGCAGTTCCAGCAGCGGCCGCAGCCGATGATCGAACACACCACGACCCGGTCGCCGACCTTGTGCCGGCGCACCTCGGTGCCGACCTCGACGACCTCGCCGAGGAACTCGTGCCCGATCACGTCGCCCGCGCGCATGGCCGGGATGTAGCCGCCCAGCAGGTGCAGGTCGGAACCGCAGGTCGTGGTGAGGCCGACCTTGACGATGGCGTCCTGGGCGTTGAGGATCCTGGGGTCGGGGACGCGCTCCACCGACAGCTCGTTCACGCCCTGCCAGCACAGTGCCTTCACAGCCGCCCCTCCCCGCCCGCGCGCTGCACGGCGAGATCCAGGATCCTCCCTGCGGGAGTGGGCCGCGTTCTCGGCGGCGCGTCCGGCAGCAGCACCTCCCCCGTCTCCATCAGGCACTTGGACTCCCGCAGCGCCCTTCGCACCGCCTGGCGCGGATCCTCGCCGCCGAGCCGGGCGAGCACCTGCGTGGCGCCGGTGGGCACCCCCGCGAGCGGGCGGGCGCCGAGTTCGGTGCCGCGGCCTCCGGGCGCCTCGCGCACCCGCACCTCCACGGTGTCCCCCAACCTCGCCAGCGGCTCGGGGAGCCGGCCCTCCGCCAGCACCTCCTCCGGCCGGCGGTTGATGGTGACCATCAGCCAGCGGGCGGCCTCCCGCCGCGTCCTGGCCTTACTCCGGCGCGAGGAGCGCCATCGCATCACGCCCAGACCGATGCCGCCGAGCGACACCGCCCCCAGAACCGCACGTTTCATTGCCCTCTCCCCCTTGATGGACAACTGCTCCCATGGCTACCCGCTCGCACCGGGCGCTACCTCGGCTCCAGCGGCACTTGAGGAGGAGTTGACGACCCGCTGATCGCGTCGTGGCCCCGCGTGCGGGCGGCCCCCGGTCACGCCCCCGGTCACCACGCCCTCGGTCACCATGCCCCGTTCAGCGCGTCCAGCGGGCGGTCCAGGGGCGCGGAGGCCATGCTCCTATGACTTATAGGAGCGGAAAGGTACGACAAACCGCCATACGCGGGTACGCGGAGCCGCTAAGGATCCACGGGCATTCACCGGCACGACGACCGGTCAATAGGCTCGCCGGAGGGCATTGCATATCGCGATCGCATGTAACGCGGCGGATTGGGTGCGGGACGGCGGCGAATGTCCGGAAGCGGACAGCGGACGCCCGCCGGGCCGCCGCGATAGGCTCCGCGCCGGAAAATGCCCGGGCAATCGCCCCGGCCGCGGCGGGCATTCCCATTACGGCCGGTGAGACGGCATGCGGTCGGACAGGACCTCCCGGCGGGTTCGGGCCGGCCGCGGAGTAGGCGGGTGAGAGCGGCGTGACGGCAGACGCTATCGCAAGATGGTGACGTCGGTAAGGCGGATGCGTCAAGTCGTCATGTCCCGGCCGGATCGGTTCGATTGACATGGCCGAGGGCCGGCATACCCGGCGCCCGGGCGCGGCAAGGCGCACACGGCGGTTGTCACGCGGCGATCCCGCGACCTCTCGCACCTGTTAAGCATCGGTTACGGGTGGAAAGCCGCCTTGCCGGCGGTGTGCTGCCTGCCCATGATTTCCGGGGACTCCTCCAGAGCCGGGCGGCGGCACGGCTAACACGTAACGACGGTAAGGAATAGTGCTCATTGTGACAAAGTGACTGAAGTCAGCACTACCCTTCCGCGAATGGCGACCCGAGCACGCTCGGCGGGGCCGCCCCTGGACGCGCACCGACCAGCGCCGCGGATCCGCAGGTCAACCCCGTCGTCCACGAGGACCGCGGAGGCCGGGCGGGGCCGTCCTCCCCACTGGGACGGCCTCTGCCCGCTGCGAGCACGGCGGCCGCAAACGCGGTCCGCGTGCGGCGACCCGCGCGGCGGATCACATGCTCGCCGGGCGACTAAACCGGGCGGGACGGCTTAATCAATCACTGAGCCTGTTCGTACTGTGCCACGATGTGCGAGGCGATGCGGCCCCGCTCGCTGACGTTCAGGCCATGCGCCTTGGCCCAAGCGCGGATCTCGGAGCTTTTGTCGCGAGAGGGACGCTGAGAGCCGCCACGCTTGCGCCCCCGGGCGGGAGCGCTCTCAGCCCGGCGCGCGCTGGACACGAAAGGCGAAAGAGCCTCGCGGAGATTCCTGGCGTTTTTGTCGTTCAGATCGATCTCGTAGCTGGTGCCGTCAATCGCGAAGGACACCGTCTCTTTTGCTTCGCCACCTTCCAGGTCGTCGATGAGAAGCGTCTGGATCTGTGTCGCCATCTTCCACTCCTTTCACAGGGCATAGTTTGACCCCTCAAGAATATACCCGATTTCCGCCGCCTCCCACGTGTGGAACAGGGCGGCGCATTGGCCGGCTCTTGGGGCTAAGTTAGCGCGGTTTCCGGCTCGCCCTCGGTTTACCACGTCGATCAGCGCGTCATCGGCCCGGAACGACGCCACATCGGCCACCAAACTGGTGTCAGCACCACTTAATTAGGCGATGGCGGATAGTGTCGACTACACAATCACCCGGGCCGCCTCCCGCCCACCATGGCGGGGACACCGGCGCCCGCAGGCGGCGAGCGGCCGTACAGTTGCGTGCATGGGCATGGTCAAGACCGTAGGGCTGGTGCTGCACCCGCAGCGGGACTCCAAGGAGGCCATCGACACCATCATCGAGTGGGCCCGCACCAGGAGCGTCACCGTGCTCGGCCTGCCCGACGAGGTGGGCCGCATCGACTGCAGTGCCGTGCGGGTCGACGCCGCCACGCTCGTCGAGCGCGCCGACCTGCTGGTGAGCCTGGGCGGCGACGGCACGATGCTGCGCACCATGCGGCTGGCCTCCGAGCGCATCACCCCGGTCCTCGGCGTCAACCTGGGCAAGCTGGGCTTCCTCGCCGAGATCGACGTCGAGGAGCTGCCGCCGGCGCTGTCGGCCATCGACAACCACCGCTTCACCGTCGAGCCGCGCATGGCCGTCCGGGCGTCCATGCCCGACGGCGAGACGGTCACCGCGTTCAACGACATCGCCCTGGTGCGCATCCCCGGCGAGGGGCTGTCGGCGGTGTCGATCTCGGTGGCGGGCCAGCCCTTCGTCCGGTACGCCTCCGACGCCGTCATCGTGGCCACCTCGACCGGTTCGACGGCCTACAACTTCTCCGCCGGCGGCCCGCTGGTCTCGCCGCTGGTCGAGGGGTTCCTCGTGGTCCCGGCCGCGGCCCACTCCTCCTTCAACCGGGCCCTGGTGCTGTCGGCCGACGAGGAGGTCACCCTGGAGCTGCTGCCCTCCAGCGGGCAGCTCGCCGTCGAGGTGGACGGCTCGGTCGGCGCGCGGCTGTCGCCCGGCGACCGCCTCACCGTGACGGCGGTGCGCTGCGCGGGCCGCGTGGTCCGCCTCGGCACCACCACCTTCTACGAGCGGGCCCGCCGCAAGCTGCGGGTCAGCGGCAGCGCCGAGGTCGACTGACGCACCGGCGGGCCGTCAGTAGGCGGCGTGGTCGGCGATGTCGACCTTCGAGCGGTCGGGCAGCAGCAGAGTCGCGGTGAAGCCGACGACCGCCCCCGCGATCATGAACAGCGCGATCGCCTGCCAGCCGAAGTCGTGCAGCAGCCAGGTCGCCACCAGCGGCGCCGGGCCTCCCGCGATGAGCGAGGAGAGCTGGTACCCCAGCCCGGCGCCGCCGTACCGCAGGCCGGTCGGGAAGCTCTCGGCGATCATCGCGGCCTGCGGGCCGTACTCCATGGAGTGCTGGATCTGCACGATCATGATGGTCAGGAACACCACGACCGGGATGGCCGTGTTGAGCGCCATGAAGTACGGGAACGCCACGACCGCCAGCACCACCGCCCCCGTCGCGTACACCTTGCGCCGGCCGACCCGGTCGCTCAGGTGGCCGAAGGCGGGGATGGCCGCCAGCTCCAGCGCCGCCGCGCAGGTCACCGCCGCCAGCGCGAACCCGCTGGACAGGCCGACCTCCTTGACGACGTAGGTGAGCGCGAAGGTGGTGAAGATGTAGAACGGCAACTGCTCGGAGGCCCGGGCGAGCGCGCTCAGCACGACCTCCTTGGGGTGCCGGGTCAGCACCTCGGCGATCGGCAGCCGCGCCACCTGGCGCCGCTCGATCACCTGGGCGAACAGCGGCGTCTCCATGACGCGCAGGCGCACCCACAGGCCGACGGCGACCAGCAGGACGCTGGCCAGGAAGGGCACCCGCCAGCCCCACTCGACGAAGGCGTCGCCGGCGGTGGTCGCCAGCAGGGACATCATGCCCGTTCCGAGGATCAGCCCGATCGGGACGCCGGTCTGCGGCCAGCTCGCCATGAGCCCGCGGCGCCTCTGGTCGCCCCATTCCATGGACAGCAGCACCGAGCCGCTCCACTCGCCGCCGACCGCGATGCCCTGCAGGACGCGCAGCACCACCAGCAGCACCGGCGCCGCGACGCCGATGGACGCGGTGCCGGGGAGCACGCCGATCAGGGCGCTGGACACCCCCATCAGGGCGAGGGTGACGATGAGCGTCGCCTTGCGGCCGATGCGGTCGCCCCAGTGCCCGAAGATCGCCGCTCCGACGGGCCGGGCGGCGAAGCCCACCGCGTAGGTGGCGAAGGAGGAGAGCGTCCCGGCGTACTCGCTGGACTGGGGGAAGAAGACCTGCGGGAAGACCACCGCGGCGGCCGTCCCGTACAGGAAGAAGTCGTACCACTCGATGGCGGTGCCGACGACGCCGGCGAACGCGGCCTTGCGCCGCTGTGACCGCATGTCCTCGGCGTGGAGATCGCTGTCCAGGGGCACCTGATCCTCCTCAGAAGCGGAGATGGTGACTGCGATCTTCACTCCGCGCCGCCTCCGTCCGCAAGGGCCCCTGTGATGTGGTTCACATCCGGTCCGCTCACCGGCCCGGCGATCCGGCCGTCCGGCTCCCGCCGATAGGGTCGGTGCCATGGACGGCTCGCCGGTCCCCTGGGACACCCTCGGCGTGATCTCCGCGGGCGGGGTGATCGGCGCGCTCGCCCGCTTCTGGCTCGGCGCCGCCTTCCCGCATCCGCCCGGCGGGTTCCCGTGGACGACCTTCGGCATCAATGTGGCCGGATGCCTGCTGATCGGCCTGCTGATGACCACGATCGCCGAGGCGGGCCAGGTCCACCGGCTGCTGCGCCCCTTCCTCGGGGTGGGCGTCCTCGGCGGGTTCACCACCTTCTCGGGGTACATCGTGGACATCGGCCGCGCGACCGCCGCCGGAGCGCCCGGCGTCGCGCTCGCCTACCTGGCGGGGACGGTGCTGTGCGCCGTGCCCGCCGTGTACGCGGGCGCCGTGCTCACCCGCGCGGCGCTGCGGCTGCTCCGCACGGGGCGGTCATGACCAGGGACGAGGCCGGCATGGCGGACACGGTGGACATGGTGAAGACGGTGAAGCTCCAGGGCCCCGCCCTCCGGCTGTCGGTCTTCGTCGGCGAGTCCGACCAGTGGCACCACCGGCCGCTGTACCACGAGATCGTCCGCCGCGCCCACGAGGCGGGGCTCGCCGGGGCGAGCGTCGTGCGCGGCATCGAGGGCTTCGGCGCGACCTCGCGCATCCACACCTCCCGCATCCTGTCGCTGTCGGAGGACCTGCCCGTCGTGGTCATCATCGTGGACGCCGAGGAGCGCGTCCGCGCCTTCCTGCCCCGCCTGGACGAGCTGGTGACCGAGGGGCTGGTCGTCCTGGACCAGGTCGAGGTGATCCGCTCCACCGCCCGGCCCGGCGGGACCGCGCCGTGAGCGTACTGCTGGTGATCCTCGGCGCGGCACTGGGCGCCCCGCTGCGCTACCTGACCGACCGCTTCGTGCAGGCACGGCACGACGCGGCCTTCCCGTGGGGCACCCTCACCGTGAACGTCTCCGGCTCGGCGCTGCTCGGCTTCCTCGTGGCGCTGCCCGCGGGCGACGGGGTGATGGCGTTGCTGGGCACCGGGTTCTGCGGCGCGCTGACCACGTACTCGACCTTCGGCTACGAGACGCTCCGCCTGGTCCAGAACGGCGCACGGCTGCTGTCGACGCTGAACGTCGCCCTGAGCGTGGCGGCGGGGCTGGCCGCCGGCGGCGGCGGCGCGCTGCTGGCCCGCCTCATCGCCGGCTGACCGCCGCGCCGCCCGCCCGCCGCGGCCGCGGCGGGCACGGCGGGCACGGCGGGCACGGCGGGCACGGCGGGCACGGCGGGCAC
>NZ_JBHTCG010000046.1:0-53413 GCF_042665155.1 Sphaerisporangium rhizosphaerae
ATCTGCTGCAGGCCGCGGTGGTCTACGGCTACTTCCCGTGCGTCTCCGACGGCGATGATCTGATCATCCTGGACGGGCGGACGGGTGGGGAGCGGACGCGGTTCTCCTTCCCGCGGCAGCGGCGTGATCGGCATCTGTGCCTGTCGGACTTCTTCCGGTCCAGGGGGTCCGGGGAGGTGGATGTGGTGGCGTTCCAGGTGGCGACGATGGGGTCGGCGGTCTCGGCGGCGACGGGGGAGTTGTTCGCCAAGAACGCCTACCGGGATTATCTGGAGTTGCATGGGTTGTCGGTGCAGTTGACCGAGGCGCTGGCCGAGTACTGGCATGCCCGGGTCCGCTCGGAGCTGGGCATCGGTGGTGATGAGGCGCTGGCCGACATGTTGAAGGTCAACATCGCGGGTTGCCGGTACTCCTTCGGTTATCCGGCGTGTCCGAATCTTGAGGATCAGCGGCAGTTGTTCGAGTTGCTGGATCCGGGCCGGATCGGGGTCACCCTGTCGGAGGAGTTCCAGCTGCATCCCGAACAGGCCACCTCCGCCCTGATCGTCCACCACCCCGAAGCCAAATACTTCAACGTCTGAGCGAGACGCCCGCATGCTCCAGCGTTCACCTCGAAGCGTGTGGACGTCTCGTCAGGTGCTCTGCACCAGGATGCTGTGCGTGCCGCTGAGCGTGCGCTCGCGGGTGGTGCCCGCGCGCACGCTGGTCGCGGCGCGCAGCAACCCCGCCTTGCAGCCTTCGCCCGAGTAGAGGATCACGTCGGCGTCGGTCGAGTTGACCACGGAGGCATGGGTGAACAGCGGGAACCAGGGAAGTGCGTAGCACCCGGGCGCGGGATTCACCAGCCGCGTGCGCGGCACCTGGTCGCCCTCGACGACCAGCGTCCCGGTCGCGGCGGAGGCCGGCGCGGGAGCGGCGAGGGTCAGGGGCGCGGTGGCGAGCAGGGCGCTCAGAGCGGACATGGCACGTCGCATGGCATTCTCCTCCACTGTGGATCGACACCACGATCATCGTAGCGGAGGGTGATGAAATGGTCGCAGTGGGTGGAGATGCCCGGCGTGGCGTGTCCCGTGGTCCGCACATGGCGGATCGCCGGTCCCGTCGAGCGGGCCGGCGATCCGCGTGACCGGTCGGTCGCCGTGTACTCCGGTCAGTCGCCGTATTCGTTGGTGACGCCCGCCGGGGTGAGCGCCGCGATGTAGTGCTGCGGCAGGTGGTCGTCGACCGAGTAGACGGCCGGCAGCGAGCGCGTCGCCTCGAACTTGCGGGCGATGAAGGACAGCGCCGACATCGGCAGGCCGAGCAGGCCCGGCATCTGCGAGGTCGGGCGCCTCCTGGTCTCCCACTGGCCCCTTCTCGACTGCGGGGCGCACCTCGGACGGGTGAGGGTGTCGATGAGGCTGTTGCGCAGGTGCGGGACGCGGTAGTGGTACTCGCGGCCGAAGTGCCGGAACGGTCCCGACGCGGTGGACGGCAGGTGCGGCACGATGTCGCTGTCGTACACGTACCGGATGACGTGCTCGCGCAGGAACTCGTCGCGCTCGCAGGCCTCGGCGAAGGCCGGGTCGCCGATCATGGGCTGGCCGAAGGTGTAGACGGCCCTGAGCCGGTCGCCGAGCGCCTCCTTGTACTTGCGCTCGTGCCGCAGCATGACGCCCATGAGCGCGGCCATCGCCCCGCCCTGGCTGTGCCCGGTGATGTACAGGGCCTCGAGGTTGCCCTCCGCCGGCGGCGAGCCGTAGGAGTCATGGACCTGGGAGGCGCCGTCGCCGCGCGGGGGGTGGGTTCCCTGGCGGTCGCAGGCGCGCCGCAGCATGTTCATGACCTCGTACCGCGTCGCCCGGACGTTGCGGTAGACGCCGGCGTGCACGGTGGCGCGCGGGTCGCCGATCTGGTAGCCGATGCGCTCGGGCTCGACGTCGATGTCGCTCAGCCAGTTGATGAAATTGAGCGGCTCTGTTCCGCGGTAGCACAGAATGGCGACCCGGCCGCTCTTGCTCTGGATGAGGAAGGCGGTCGAGCAGATGAGCATCGCGTCGACCGACGTCTGGATCATCTGGCAGTGATTGTCCTCCAGGCCCATTCTCGCCATGATCATGGAGAGCGTCCTGGCGTCCGAATAGGCGTACGCGGCGCAGGTGGCGAGAACGTGCGCGATTTCCGGGTCGGGATGGCCGCCGGCCTCCAGAAGCCGCCTTTCCAGGTTCTTGTAGACCGGGAATCCCGCGGTCTCGCGGTGCCCGAAGGGCCGGAGTTCCTCGTAGCTGGGCGCCCTGACGTCCTGCGACCGCGGGCCTCCGGCCTGCGTGACGTCGAGCATCCTGTGCTCCCACTCCACCGTGGGGAACGCGCCCGCGGGCGAGTCCGGCTTCCTGCCGCCGCTCACCACCTTTCCGGCGTTCGCCTGGCCCACGGTGCCCGTAACTGATTTCTCCGACTGGCGACTGTTCCTGGTGGTATCCACGCTTGCCACGCCACACACCTTCCCGTCGGCGACGGTGCATCGGACTGTTCCACGGTCTCCCTGCAGGCGGACGGCGTCGTCATCACACGCGTTTTCCCGCGCACCCGGAGAACCGCACTGTCCCTCACAATTTCCTGGACATCACCGGCCAAATCCCATCGCCGCGCAAACTCATTTCCAGCGACCCGCCCGAGTGCGGCGGAAAGGCGGATGAATGACGAGAAAGGCGGGCCTCCGGGAAGGGAGGCCCGCCGATGGGCGGTGGAAGCGGGGGGACGCCCGCCCCGGCCTACGTGGCGTACACCCGCAGCTCGGCCGCCTGCCCGGCCGGCCAGCCGGTGTTGCCGGTGAAGGTCAGCCGGATGTAGCGCTGGCTGGTGCCGGGGAAGGTGATCGTCGCGGTGTTGCCGGTCGCCGGGTCGAAGCGGCGGCCGGCCGCCGCCGCCACCGTGGTGTACGAGGTGCCGTTCTGGCTGCCCAGCACCGCGATCGTCTGCGTCCGCGCTCCCCAGGCGGACGAAGGCGGCAGCGCGAGGACGATCCGGGACACGCCGGTCGCGGCGCCCAGGTCCACGGTGAGCGACTGCGGGAAGGCGTTGTTGGCGCTTTCCCAGTACGTGCCCGGGTTGCCGTCGTTGGCGTTGGCCGGGACGTAGCCCTGCGTGTGGCTGGTGGCGCTGATCGGCCTGCCCGCCGCAAGGTCGGTGCCGGGGGGAGGGGTGGTCGTCCCGGCGAAGCGGTCCACCCAGTACCTGGTCCGGTCCAGGTAGGCCGTCTCGGCGGCGGCGCCGGTCCTGCCGTAGGCGCCGTCGAAGGTCTGGTAGCCGAACCCGGACGGCGGGGTGGAGGTGGCAGGCTCGATCACCGACCCCTCGTGCCACTCGTTGAAGGAGGTGACCGAGACCCAGCTCGGCTCGCCCTGGGTCAGGGCGTTCTGCCACTCGGTGTCGTAGGTGGCGCCGCCGGCGCGGCCGAGGGTGGGCGTGGTGTTGCCCGGCACCGCCCGGTCGTCGATGTAGCCGGGGGCGACCGACGGCGCCCAGATCAGGCCGTTGGCCTTGCAGTAGTCGCTCGCGCCCTTCCACCCGGGCGCGGTCGCGCCGGCGATGCCGTCGTAGGTGTACATGCCGCCGAAGTGGGCCACCTTGGTGGTGTCGGTGGTCTGGGCCAGGACGATGCTGCTGGAGCTCACCTGGTCCAGCGCGGACCAGTCGGTGACGCGCAGGCTCTCGAACACGTAGAACGCGCCCCGCCGCCCGTGCGCCTCGTCGCGGTAGAACGCCGGGCTGCCGCCGTACCGGGAGTTGATGTACTGGATGTCGGCGACGGTCGAGGCGGCGGTGCGGCCGGTGTACGGCTCCAGGTGCCAGGCCACCTTGACCCCGAAGCGCGCGGCCGCGGACAGGACGCCTGCGGCGAGCTGGTCCTCGTAGGACCCCTGGCCCCACCAGCTGTAGACGATCACGCCGGCGCCGGACTGCTGGATCCACCGCATGTGCTGGTCCACGGCGCCGGACAGGTCGCCGGAGTCGTAGGGGCCGAGCTTGGGGTAGTAGTCGGCGCCGATGTCGGCCGGTGGGGTGTGGCCGCCCTGCGGCCAGTGCCGGTAGCTCCCGGCGACGGCGGGGGAGCCGTACCACGGGTAGTAGAACAGGTGCACGTCGGCGGAGGTGTGGACGGCCGCCGCCACGGGCGCGGCCGCGGCGGCCAGAGCCGGGCCCGCCGGGGCCGACGTCAGCAGCGACGCCGCCAGCAGGACGGCGGCCGCGGTCGCTCGGCGCCAGTTACGCATGAATGGTGACTCCTCGCGTCGAAGGGGGGATTCGCCGGGACGAGGGTGCCCGTCCGCCCGGCCGCGCCTGCGGCACCACCATGGCGAGGCCGAAGTCGGCGGGAACGGCCCCGGCACAGATCGGGGCGGCCGGCCGGACGGGAGTCTCGATGGAGCGGCATCTGCTCATCTTTTGCAACGATCATCGAGCAAATTGCAAGAAGAGTAGCTGATTTTGCGATGCCTTCCGACTATTAGAGAGCGCTCTCCCATCCGGCGCAAGTCCGGAGTCCATCGCGTCTGTAACACTTCTGTAACGCGCCGAGCCGGGCCGTGGCGATGTCAGGTTTCACACCCGTTGCGAGAAGCGATGGAGCAGCGGGGATTTACGGCGCCGTGCGTCCGTGTTAGAACTCCATTCAAGACTTCGCCCCGAGGCCGACTCCGGCATCGGTCGTTGGGAGGTTGCGCAGCCCGGCAGCTCTATAACAGGTAATTGCGAAGGTCAATCCGATTATTGCGGAACCGTTGACATCGTCCTGCTCAACGAACCGCACGAGCCGGAGGCGGCACCCTCCGAAGGCGTCACCCACAACCTCACGACACCGCACGACCGACAGCAAGCGCGGCGGCGCGCGCCTTGCCTGACTCCCCCCCAAGTCAGGAAAGGACTCCCATGTCACCACGTCCACGACCGTGGGCACGGCTGCTCGCCACGATCTCGCTGGTCGTCGGCGGCGCGGCCACGGTCACGGCCACCGGCCCCGCGGCCCACGCCTCGGTCATCCCGGCCTCCGACTACCAGCAGGTCAGCCTGGCCACCGGAGGCGCCGAACTGGGCGAGGCCATGTCCCTCGCGGTGCTCCCCAACCGCTCGGTGGTGCACACCGCCCGCGACGGCACGGTGCGCGTCACCGACGCCGCCGGCAACACCAAGGTGGCCGGCAGGCTGGACGTCTACACCCACGACGAAGAAGGGCTCCAGGGCGTCGCGGCCGACCCCGGCTTCGCCACCAACAGGTATATCTACCTGTACTTCTCGCCCAAGCTGAGCACGCCCGGCGGCGACGCGCCCAAGAACGGCACCGCCGCCGACTTCGACCAGTGGAAGGGCGAGCTGCACCTGTCGCGATTCACGCTCAAGTCCGACGACACCATCGACATGACCAGCGAGAAGGTCGTGCTCAAGGTGCCCAACGACCGCGGCCAGTGCTGCCACGTCGGCGGCGACCTCGACTTCGACGCCGCGGGCAACCTGTACCTGACGACCGGCGACGACACCAACCCCTTCGAATCGGACGCCTACGCGCCGATCGACGAGCGCACCGACCGCAACCCGCAGTTCGACGCGCAGCGCTCCGCGGGCAACACCAACGACCTGCGCGGCAAGGTGCTGCGCATCAAGCCGCAGGCGGACGGCACCTACACGATCCCCTCGGGCAACCTGTTCCCCCCGGGGACGGCCAAGACCCGCCCGGAGATCTACGCCATGGGCTTCCGCAACCCGTTCCGCATGTCGGTCGACAAGGCCACCGGCATCGTCTACCTCGGCGACTACGGCCCCGACGCCGGCGGCACCAACGCCTCGCGCGGCCCGAGCGGGCAGGTGGAGTTCGACCGCATCACCGGCCCGGGCAACTACGGCTGGCCGTACTGCACCGGCACCAACACCACCAGCGAGACCTACAACGAGTACACCTTCCCCAGCGGCCCCTCCCTCGCCAAGTACGACTGCGCCAACGGGCCGACCAACAACTCCTTCCGCAACACCGGCCTGACCACGCTGCCCCCGGCCAAGCCGAGCTGGATCAAGTACGGCGGCGACGCCGGCTCCCCGCCGGAGTTCGGCGGCGGCTCGGAGTCGCCGATGGGCGGCCCGGTCTACCGGTACGACGCCGCGCTCAACTCCAGCGTGAAGTTCCCCCAGTCGCTGAACGGCCGGTACTTCGCCGGCGAGTACGGCCGGCGGTGGATCAAGGCGATCGAGGTGAAGTCCGACGGCACCCCCGGCGACATCGGCGACTTCCCCTGGACCGGCACGCAGGTCATGGACATGGCCTTCGGCCCCGACGGCGCGCTGTACGTGCTGGACTACGGCACCGGCAGCGACAACCAGGCCCTGATCCGGGTGGAGTACATCGGCGGCACCAACCGCAACCCGATCGCCAAGGCCTCGGCGAACAAGACCTCCGGGCCGAACCCGCTGGCCGTGACCTTCTCCTCCGCCGGCAGCTCCGACCCCGAGGGCGGCACGCTGACCTACTCGTGGACCTTCGGCGACGGCGGCACCTCCACCGCCGCCAACCCGAGCCACACCTACACCACCAACGGCACCTACACCCCGACGCTGACCGTCAGGGACCCGCAGGGGCTCACCGGGACCGCGAGCGTCGTCATCACGGTCGGCAACACCGCGCCGACGGTGACGCTCACCCAGCCCATCGACGGCCAGCTGTTCTCCTTCGGTGACACCGTGCCGTACCAGGTGACGGTCACCGACCCCGAGGACGGCACGATCGACTGCACCCGGGCGAGCCTCACCTACCTGCTCGGGCATGACAGCCACCGCCACCAGATCACCTCCAAGACCGGCTGCAGCGGCTCGATGGTCGTCCCGACCGACGGCGAGCACGACGCGGCGGCCAACATCTACGGCGTGTTCGACGCCGCCTACACCGACAAGGGCGGCCTGGTCACCCACAACGTCCGCACCCTGCAGCCCCGGCACCGCCAGGCCGAGCACTACGGCGCCCAGTCCGGCGTCCAGCTCGCCGACCACGCCGGCGCCGAGGGCGCCAAGACCGTGGGCTTCACCGACAACGGCGACTGGATCTCCTTCACGCCCTACGCCCTGGGCAACGCCAAGACCTTCACCGCCCGGGTCTCCTCCGGCGGCGCCGGCGGCACCCTGGAGGTGCGGGCCGGATCGGCGACCGGCACGCTGCTCGGCTCGGTGAACGTCGCCAGTACCGGCGGCTGGGACACCTTCGCCGACGTCAGCGCGACCATCACCGGCGCCCCGTCCGGGACCACGACGCTGTACCTGGTCTTCAAGGGCCCGACGGGCCAGGGCAACCTGTTCGACCTGGACGCCTTCACCTTCGGCACCGGGACCGGCGGCGGCTCCACCACGGCCGAGGGCGAGGCCTACACCTCCCAGTCCGGCGTGCAGCCGGCCGACCACGCCGGCGCGAGCGGCGGCAAGACGCTGGGCTACATCGACAACGGTGACTGGGCCGGGTACGCGTCGGTGACGACGCAGGGCGCCACCGGATTCTCCGCCCGGGTGTCCTCCGGCGGCGCCGGCGGCACCATCCAGATCCGCTCGGGCTCGGCCACCGGCACCCTGCTGGGTTCGGTGAACGTCGCCGGCACCGGCAACTGGGACACCTTCACCACGGTCTCCGCGACGTTGACCGGCTCGGCGTCCGGGGCGGTGTTCCTGGTCTTCACCGGCGGCTCCGGCTCCCTGCTGGACGTCGACACCTTCACCATCACCCGCTAGCCGGACCGGCGCGGCGCGGGCACCTCGCGAACGTGCCCGCGCCGCGCCGGCGGCCCGCCGACCCCTAGGGACAGAAATGCTCAACGTCATCCGCCGCGGACTGGCGCTGGTCGCCACCGCGGTGATCGCCGCCCAGTTCGTCCCGTCCGCCGCGTACGCGGCCGACTACCAGGTGCTCGTCTTCTCCAAGACGGCCGGTTTCCGGCACGACTCCATCCCCACCGGCGTCCAGGCCATCCGCGACCTCGGCACGGCCAACGGCTTCACGGTCACCGCGACCGAGGACGCCGCCGCCTTCACCGCGGCCAACCTCGCCCAGTACAAGGCGGTGGTGTTCCTCAGCACCACCGGCGACGTCCTCAACGACGCCCAGCAGACCGCCTTCACCTCCTATGTGGACGGCGGCGGAGGCTACGTGGGCGTCCACGCCGCCGCCGACACCGAGTACGACTGGCCCTATTACGGCGGCCTGGTCGGCGCCTGGTTCAAGAGCCACCCGGCCATCCAGCAGGCGACCGTGAAGAACGAGGACCGCACGCACCCGGCGACCTCGGGACTGGCGGCCACCTGGACGCGCACCGACGAGTGGTACAACTACCGCACCAACCCCCGTGCCTCGGTCCACGTGCTGCAGAGCCTGGACGAGTCCACCTACAGCGGCGGCGAGATGAGCGGCGACCACCCGATCACCTGGTGCCACCCGCAGCAGTCCGGCCGCTCCTTCTACACCGGTCTCGGCCACACCATCGAGTCCTACGCCGACCCGGCCTTCCGCAACCTGCTGCTCGGCGGCATCAAGTACGCGGCCGGCGCCGTCCAGGCCAACTGCGCCCCGCCGACCGGCAACCCCGGCGGCTCCACCACGGTCGAGGGCGAGGCGTTCACCTCCCAGTCCGGGGTGCAGGCGGCCTCTCACACCGGGGCCAGTGGTGGCAGGACGGTGGGGTACATCGACAACGGCGACTGGGCGGGGTACGCGTCGGTGAGCACGGCCGGGGCGACCGGGTTCTCGGCGCGGGTGTCCTCGGGTGGTCCGGGCGGGACGATCCAGGTGCGTTCGGGGTCGGCGACCGGCACGTTGCTGGGGTCGGTGCAGGTTCCGTCCACGGGGAGCTGGGACACCTTCACCACGGTCTCCACGACGTTGACCGGCTCGGCGTCCGGGCCGGTGTTCCTGGTGTTCACCGGCGGTTCCGGATCGCTGTTCGACGTGGACACCTTCACGATCACCCGCTCCAGCGCCGCCGCCCCGGTCGAGGGCGAGGCGTTCACCTCCCAGTCCGGGGTGCAGGTCGCCGGTCACACCGGGGCCAGCGGTGGCAAGACGGTGGGGTACATCGACAACGGCGACTGGGCGGGGTACGCGTCGGTGAGCACGGCCGGGGCGACCGGGTTCTCGGCGCGGGTGTCCTCGGGCGGGGCGGGCGGCACCATCCAGATCCGCTCCGGCTCGGCCACCGGCACCCTGCTGGGTTCGGTGAACGTCGCGAGCACCGGCGGCTGGGACACCTTCACCACCGTGTCCACGACGCTGTCCGGGTCGGCGTCCGGGCCGGTGTTCCTGGTGTTCACCGGCGGCTCCGGCTCGCTGTTCGACGTGGACAGCTTCACCCTCACCAAGTGACACCTGCCGCGACACGCTGCCCGCCCGCCTTGGGGGAGCGGGGCTCACCGGCGCTCTAAGGTGGGCGGGTGGTGGCGAACAGCGGCAGGTGGGGCGCGGTGATGGGCGGATCGGTGGTGCGGGTCGCGACGGACGCGGACATGCCGGGCGTGCGGGAGGTGGCCGCGCATTACGAACTGCTTGACGACTGGGCGGACATGCCGGACTTCCTGGACGCCGAGCGGGAGTTCGGGGCGCTGGTCGTCGGCGAGGCCGGCGGACGGGTCGTGGGCTTCGGCGGGATCCTCCGGCGGGCCCGGGTCTCCCATCTGGGCGACCTGTTCGTCCTGCCGGAGCACCAGTCGTCGGGCATCGGCCGGGAGATCCTCGCCCTGCTGCTGCCGCCGGGCACGCCCGGGGTCACCTTCGCCTCCGACGACGGCCGGGCCCTGGCCCTGTACGTCAGACAGGGCATGCGCCCGGTCTGCCCGCTGCTCTACCTCACCTTCACCCCCGGCTCCGCCCGCCCCGACGCGCCCGAAACGCCCCGGGCATCGGCGCCGGACGGGCGGCCCGTTCGCCGGGCGGCCCGCGCGCGGGGGGACCGGCCGGACGTGCGGGAGGCCGCGATGCTGGACGCCGGGCTCGCGGGCGGCGACCGGGCCGGGTCACTGTCCTGGTACGCGGGCCTGCCCGGGGTCACCGTCCACACCACAGGCACGGGGTACGCCTTCGCCCGGGTGACCGAGGGCGGCGACCTGGAGATGGGCCCGGCGGGAGGGGAGACCCCGGAGGACTGCGCCAAGGCGCTGTCCGCGGCCGTCGCCGCGCACCCGGGCGTCGACGAGGTCCAGGTGGCCGTGCCCGGGGCGCACCCCATTCTGCCCCGGCTGGTGCGGGCCGGCTGGCGGATCGACGACATGGACACCCTCATGGCCACCGACCCGTCCGCGATCCGCCTCGACCGCTACCTCCCCCACCCCGACCTGGGCTGACGGTTCGAGCGCGCGCGTCCGGGTGTCCGCGGAGAAGGCCTGCCCATCTCGCGGCCGATGCGCCGGCACGCGCCGCGGGCGCCGGACGGGAGTGACGCACGTCACGTCCTCCGGGCGTCCCGGCGTGCCGAGTCTGCTCGTCGGTCAGGTGTGACAGCCACCGCGGCACAGGGTTCACCGTTGACATCGCTGAGCCGGGGTGCTGGTGAGTACCGCTGTCCACACCCTGCGACTCGACGAAGAGGAAACCCGTGAACAACATGCAGGCCATCGCCGACCGCGTCGACATCGAGGCGCTACGGGGCGAGTTCACCGACGCGGCGATGATGGGAGACCACGACCGCTTGGTGTCGCTGTTCACCGACGACGCCGTGTACCGGATCCCTGACGCGGGGATCGAGCACGTCGGCCGGGAGCAGATCCGCGCAGGGACAGGGCGGATGGGGCAGGCGTGGGAGTACTTCGTGCAGACCACGCACCCGGGCGCGATCGAGTTCGACGGCGACACCGCGTCCGGCCGCGCCTACATCTTCGAGCTCGGGCGCCTGCGCGACGGCGGTTCGATTCTCAACTACGCCCTGTTCCACGACCGCTACCAGCGCACTCCGGGCGGTTGGAAGTTCGCCGAACGCGTCTTCGAGGTGAGGTACTTCGACACCACTCCGCTCCCGGGCTCACCCGACGTGCCACAGACGGTCGCCGGCCCGCCGGCCGGGGACGGGTCCTTCACCGAACCGGCATCCGCGGAGCGCCTGGAGCGGGCGGCCGCCGCGCTGAGGGCCAACCGTTTCGCCGTCGAGATCCTCGACGACGCCGCCGCCGCGCGTACCCGCGTCCAAGAGCTGATCCCCGCGGGCGCCGGAGTGTTCACCGCGGCCAGCGAGACCCTGCGCCTGTCCGGCATCGACGACGACATCAACGCCGGCGGGCGATATCAGGGCTTCAGGCCGCGCCTGCTGAGTATGGATCGCGTCACTGAGGCCGACGACATCCGCCGGCTGCTCGCCGGCCCTGACGTCGTCGTGGGCAGTGTCGCCGCGGTCACCGAGACCGGCTCCCTGGTGATCCCCTCCGCGAGTGGCAGCCAGCTGCCCGCCTACGCGGGCGGCGCCGCCCACGCGATCTGGATCGTCGGCGCGCAGAAGATCGTGCCCGACCTGAGCACCGCCCTCCGCCGCGTGGAGGAGCACGCCCTCCCGCTGGAGACCGTCCGAGCCCAGCAGGCCTATGGGCAGCCCAGCGCCGTCAACCGCCTGCTCATCCTCAACGCCGAACCTCACCCCGGGCGCGGCACCGTCCTGCTGCTGCGCGAGGCCATCGGATTCTGAGACACCGGGAGTCGCCGACGGCCGGGTCCCTCACCTCCGTCAGTGGGCGGAGAAGGCGGCCAGGCTCATCGTGGTCCCCGAGGGAGCCGGGGCGTCGGAGGGGCGGGGGTGGAGGGGGAGACGGACGGTGAAGCGGGCGCCTCCGGCGTCGCCGGTGTCCACGCCGATGGTGCCGCCATGCGCGCGCACGATGTCGCGGACGATCGCCAGGCCGAGGCCGGTTCCGCCCCGGTCGCGGCAGCGGGAGGCGTCCAGCCGGGTGAACCGCTCGAAGATGCGTTCCCGGTCGGCCTCGGCGATGCCGTCGCCGTCGTCGGAGATCACCAGCTCGGCGTGGCGGTCGTCGTGGCGCACCTCCACCATCACCGCGCTCCTGGCGTGCCGCTGGGCGTTGTCCAGCAGGTTGGTGAGGATGCGGGTGATCTGGGTGTCGACGCCCTGGACGATGGTCGCCCTGGCCAGCCGCAGCCGGACGGGGAGCCGGTCGGCGCGGCGGGAGACCTCCATGCGGACGGTCTCCGACAGGTCGACCTCGCCCATCGCCGGCGGCGTCCCGCCGATCTTGGCCAGCAGCAGCAGGTCGGCCATGATGGCCTGCAGCCGGTCGACGTCGCCCAGCGTGCGGTCCAGCAGGGCGTCCAGGTCGGTGTCCTGGGGATGCATCTTGGCCTCCTCCAACTGGGCGCGCAGGCCGGCGACCGGGGTGCGCAGCTCGTGGGAGGCGTCGGAGGCGAACTGCCGCTGGGCGGAAAGGGCCTGCTCCATGCGCCCCTTGGCGTTCTCCAGTCGTTCCAGCGTGCTGTTGACCGTGCGGGCCAGGCGGGAGATCTCGTCGTCGCCCGCGGGCTCGGGGACGCGGCTGCTCAGGTCGTTGACGTTGGTGGCGGCCAGCTCGGCGCGGATGGCCTCGACCGGCCGCAGCGTCCGGCCGGTGATCTTCCACGCGGCCCAGATGGCGATGGAGATGAGCACCCCGACCTGCACCGCGAACAGCGCGTCGAACACGCCCGTCGCGATGACGGTGCGGACGGGGCCGCCGGCGTAGACGACGGTGGAATCGTCGTCGGCGCTGACCCGCACCGCCGACAGGCGGACGCATCCCAGGCGGGTGTTCGCGCAGGTCTGCACGTCGCGCTGGGGGTCGTCGGCCGTCGGCCGCAGGGTGGACAGGGGCGGCAGGCCGCGCGCGTCGGGGGAGGAGGCCAGGACCCGCCCGTCGGCGGCGACGACCTGGACCACGTTGACGCCCGGCACGCTGCTGGTGACCACCGGGTCGTGCAGCCGTCCGGCCCGGTCGGCGGCGGCCATCAGGCCGGCGGCGCGGCGCGCGTCCAGCCAGCCGGCGTTGGCCAGCTCCTGGCGCGCGACCATTCCGGCCAGCACGCCGGAGGGGACGAGCAGCAGCATCGACAGCAGGGCGACCAGTGCGGTGACCTGCCCGCGTATCGACCGGGGGCGCCACGGCCGGGGGACGCGGCGCCCGGGGGGCCGGAAGGACGATCTCATGGGACGCGACTCCTCCTCGCGGTGACCGGCGGCGCCGGTCACTAGGGGCGATGGGGGGATGCGCCCGATCGGGCGGAAGTTCCGGGGCGGGACACCGGAGGGGGTACGGCGTGGTGCCGTAGCTGTGCGGCGGCCCGGGGAACGGACGGCGGGGATGCCCGCACGGCCCTTCGGATGCCTCCTAGGGCTACAGCCAACATAGCAGAAGCCCCAAAAGGGTGCAAATCAGACAAAAGACTAATGGTGTGATGTCACGTGCCGGTCAAGCGCACCCCCTGTCACACCCGGGCGCGGAGGCCGCACCCGCTCTGAGCCTCCGGGCCGGCGGGGATCGCGCGTTCCTCACACTCTGCTGCCCGGTAGAGAAGGGTCGTGCGCGTTGTTCCGGGACAACGGCAGGCGGACGACGAACCGCGCGCCGCCCTGCGGGGAGGCGTCCACCGTGATCGTGCCGCCATGGGTCCGCGCCAGGTCGCGCGCGATGGCCAGGCCGAGTCCGGTGCCCCCCTTGTCCCGGCTGCGCGCGGCGTCCAGCCGGGTGAACCGCTGGAAGATCCGCTCGCGGTCCTCGACCGCGACGCCATCGCCGTCGTCGTCGACGATCAGCTCGGCGGCGTCGCCCGTCCGGCGGACCGTCACCGTCACCGTCCCCCTGGCGTGCCGCGCGGCGTTGTCCATCAGGTTGCCGAGGACGCGGCCGATATGGGTGCGCACGGCCTCGACTCGCACGCCGGGGGCCAGCTCCAGGCGCACCTGGTGCGGGTCGGAGCGCCGCGCGACCTCCGAGCGGACGACGTCGGCCAGGTCGAGACCGGTCCCTGGTTGCGAGGGACCCGCGCCCACCCTCTCCAGCAGCAGCAGGTCGGCGATGATCGCCTGCAGCCGGTCGACGTCCCGCAGGGAGTGGTTCAGCAGCTCCTTCAGGTCGGTGTCCTCGGGATGCAGCTGGGCCTCCTCCAGTTGCGCGCGCAGGCCCGCGACCGGGGTGCGCAGCTCGTGCGAGGCGTCCGCAGCGAAGCGCCTCTGGTGGTCCAGCGTCCGCTGCATCCCGTCCTTGGCGTGCTCCAGCCGTGACAGCGTGCCGTTGATGGTGTGGGCGAGCCGGGCGACCTCGTCGTAGCCGGGAGGCTCGGGGACGCGGGTGCTCAGATCGTTGACGTTGATCGCGGCCAGCTCGGCCCGGATGGCCTCCACCGGCCGCAGCGTCCGGCCGGTCACCTTCCATGCCATGGTGATGGCGAGCAGGATCAGCGCGACGCCCTGGATGACGAAGATCGAGTCGATGACGCCGGTGATGCTCTCCGTCGGCGCGGGGCTGCCCGCGTACACGACGTGGGCATCGGGGGCGGCGGAGACCCGCCGCGCCGAGAGGTTGACGCAGCCGAGGCGCGCCTGCGCGCAGGTGTGCACGTCCTGCTGTGGCTCCTGCGGCGTCGGCCACACCCGGGTCAGCGCCGGCAGCCCGCGCGCCATGGACGAGGCGGCGATCACCCGGTGTCCGGGGGCGACCACCTGGACCAGCGTCACCCCCGGCACGTGCCGGCCGATGGGTCCGGTGACCTGGCCGAGGCGGTCGGCGGCGGCCACGATCGCCGACTCCCGCCGTGCGGCCGTCCAGGTGTCACCGCCCACGGACTGATGTGCAACCATGCCGGCCAGCAGACCCGAAGGTATGAGCAGGAGAGCGGCGAGGAGGGCGACCAGAGCGGTGATCCGCCCGCGAATGGAGCGCGGGCGGACCAGCGCGCGCGTGCGAATGCGCCATGCGGTTCGCCGATCCGGATCACCGGGTGACTCTTTCATCCTGCTCTCCACGGGTTCAGCTGCGGCGGGTCTGCCCCGGGCATGCAAGAGACGGAAAGCGCTTTCCATAGTAGTCGGCGCTCGGGTTACCGAGGTTCGCGGGCGGCCGGTCGCGTGGGGCGGCCGGACCGGACGGGAGAGACGGAGGTGCTGCTCAGAGAATTCCATCGGGATCTCGCCCTCCTCCAGTCGAGCCGGGCCTGTCCGTGCCGCACCCGTCATGGTTCATTACGGGCGACATAATCGTTTGTTATCTGGAAAGACTCAAGTTATCACGTTATGGGCGATTTGCAAGGCCGGTTAGTCCGTTTTGGCCAATGTCGCCGTGTTGTAAGGATGCGCATGACGATATAGCGGACTTTGCATTACCTTCGCGTGGCATTTCTTTTGCCATTCCCGCGGCAGGCAATGTGACGGTCAACGCCGCCGGCGGCCCACCCGCGGAGCCTGGAACGGGCACACGGGTGGGCCGCCGGTGACGGGCGTCAGCCGTTGACCTCCAGCGCGGCGCGCACGGCGGACTCCAGCGAGCCCTCGATCCAGGCGTGCTTGAGCGAGGTGTGCTCTCCGGCGAAGTGCAGCGGCCCCTCGGGCACCGCGATCGCGGGGTGGATCTCGGTCATCTGGCCAGGCAGGAAGACGGCCGCCTCGCCGAAGGCGTACCGGTTGCGCAGCCAGCTCTGGGTCTGGCCGTGGCCGGTGTAGAACTCGGCGACGCGGTCGCCATGCACCTCCTGCAGGCCGCGCAGCGCGTACCCGTACCGCTCGCGGTCGTCCATGGAGTCCCACCGGGAGGCGTCGTCGGCCCACACGTAGCTGGCCAGCACCACGCCGCCCTCGCTGCCCGGCACCCGGTGGGAGGGGTAGTAGGTGAACCGGTTGGCGTTGTCGGCCACCGAGCCGCCGCCGGTCACGTGGGTCACCGGACCCGGGCGGTAGCGCGCGCCGAGCTCGCGCTTCCAGTCCTCCTCCTCGAACTCCCACCACCGCTTGCGGAACTCCAGCAGCACCTTGGTCGCCGAGTCGTAGTGCAGCTCGATGATCGCGCGGCGCTTGGGGTAGGACAGCGCCGGGGCGATCTCGACGTGCCGCAGCGCAGGGAAGGGGATCGTGATGATCGCCACGTCCGCCTGGAACGTCTCGGCCCTGGCCTGCGGCGCCGAGGAGGACTCGTCGCTGCCCTTCTCGGTGACCGTCTCGACGCGCACGCCGCCGGCGGAGGTGGAGATGCGCACGGCCCGGCGGTCCATGCGGATCTCCTGCCGCAGATCGGCCTGCAGCCGGTAGGGCAGCAGGCGGCTGCCGCCCGCCATCTCCCAGTAGGTGGCCGACGGGTTGACCAGGCTCCTGGTCAGGAAGGTGTGCATGAACGCCAGCGGCAGCCGCGAGGTGAGGTTCTCCACGGTGCCGATGGCGTCGATCGCCGCCTCGCTCAGGTGGGCCCGCTCGGTGAGGAAGCGGCGCATCGAGTAGCCGTCGAACTCGTGCAGCACCCGCGCCCAGCCCTTGATCAGCTCAGGGAGCGGCTTGTCGGCCCGCTTGCCGCCACGGACCACCGAGAAGTGGTCGCGCACCGGGTCCAGCGCCTGGTCGAGGATGTCGGCGGTGGTCCTGCGGTCCTTCAGGCCGAACGAGGCGTTGATCCTGCGCGGGTCGGCGGCGTACTCGTCGCGGCGCTGGAGGATGCCGTTGACGTGGATCCAGGTGTGGTTGAGCCGCCGGGGCGTGACGAACTCGCCCCTGCCGGGGCCCGAGCGCCACACCCGGCCGCGGCGCGAGGTGTAGACGACGGGCGGGACCGGGCCGCTCGGGGCCGAGCCCGGGCGTACGTCCACGTTGTAGAAGGGCCGGCGCTGGATGCCCAGCTTGTCGATCAGCGCGAGCGTGAGCGGGTGGAAGTCCGGGACGCGCATGGCGCCCGCCTCGGCGTACTGGGCGGGGTCGGCGAAGCCGGTCTGGAAGGTCTTGATGCGGCCGCCGACGCGGTTGCCGTTGGCCTCGATGACCGTGACCTGGTGGCCGGCCCGCTTCAGCAGCGTGGCGGCCACCAGGCCGGAGATGCCCGCCCCGATGATCAGGACCTTCTTCGGCCTGCGGGCCCTGGGCAGGCCGGTGTCGATGAGGACCCGAAGGTAGGAGAGCTTGAGGTCCGAGCCGTCCTCGCCCACGAGCAGCAGGTCGCGCGCCACGTCGAGGCAGGTGCTCCAGCTCGGCGCGGCGGGGCCGCGGGCCGGGGCCGCGGGAAGGACGGGGGTGGCGGAGGCGGCGGCGGGCGCGGCGGGGGCGGCGCCCACGAGGGACCCGGCGGCGCCGAGTCCGGCCAGCCGCCCGAACCCGCGGCGGTCGATGGTTGTCATCCGATTGTGCTCCCTGACTGAGACCGGAAACCGGGGGGTGATGAAATGGCCACGGAGAGTTTCCGGTGGGGGAGCGCGCCGGCCGGCGCGGCGCGCCACGCCGGCCGATCTGGCATCCCAACCGATCGGCGGACGGCGCCCGTTTCAGCCGCGTTCGCGGTGAAGTGCGGCGCCGCCGCCGACGCGGGCGTCAGCCCGTGAGGGAACAGGAGTTGGCGAGGTCTCCGGTGGCCGGGCGCGGGATGGTCGCGTCGGCGGGCGGCGCCTCGCCGCGGGTCGTCCAGCCCTCCAGAGCCTCGAAGGCGTCACGGAAGCAGGGCAGGATCGGCCGCAGCAGCCCCGGCTGGGCGTCGTACAGACCGTCGACGTGGTTGCCTCCCTCGATGCGGTAGTAGCGGTGCAGCCGGTCGCGGCCCCGCGCCCTGATCAGTTCGTCGTAGACGTCGGAGTCCTCGGTGATCGGCAGCAGGGTGTCCAGCGTGCCGTGCAGGGTGATGAGCGGCCGGCCGATGCGGCCGGTCAGCGCGATGCGCCCGACCGCCCGGTGCACGGCGCTGGGCCGGGAGGCGTAGTCGTAGTCGGCGTCGCAGGCCGGCGTCCCCGGCGCGCAGAACGGCGTGCCGGCCTCGGTCGCCCCGTCGTAGGACGGGTCGAGTTCCTCGCGGTAGATGCGCTGGGTGAGGTCCCAGTACACCTTGGCGTGGTAGTCCCACAGCGGCTCCGAGCCGGGCGCGAAGCCCGCCGCGATGATCGCGTCGTGCGCGGCGGCGTCGCCGGTGGCGGCGTACTTCGGGTACTCGCGCAGCGCCGGCGGCAGGAAGTCCAGCAGGTTCGGGCCCTGCTCGCGCCACAGGGTGCCCTCCCAGTCCACGCCCCCGGTGTAGAGCTCGGGGTGGTTCTCCAGCTGCCAGCGCACCAGGTAGCCGCCGTTGCTGATGCCGGCGGCGTAGGTGCGCCGCGGCGCGCGGCCGTACCGCTGGGCGACCACGGCCTTGGCGGCGCGGGTGAGCTGGGTGACCCGCGTGTTCCACTCCACCAGCGCGTCGCCGGGCCTGACGCCGTCCTGGTAGAAGGCCGCGCCGCTGTTGCCCTTGTCGGTCGCCGCGTACGCGTAGCCGCGCGCCAGCACCCAGTCGGAGATGGCGTAGTCGTTGGCGTACTGGCGGCGCACGCCGGGGGTGCCGGCGACGACCAGCCCGCCGTTCCAGTGCTCGGGCAGCCGGATCACGAACTGGCTGTCGTGGTTCCACCCGTGGGCGGTGTTGAAGGTGGAGGAGTCGGGGAAGTAGCCGTCGATCTGCGCGCCGGGCACGCCGGTGGGGTTCTTGGCGCCGGCCGAGGTGAGCCCGGCGAAGTCGGCGGCGACCGAGTGGCCGGAGGCGACGGTGGCGGCCGTGGTCAGGTCGGTGAGGCAGGCGGAGATCTGCTTCTCGGCCCCGGGCACCGCGATCCGGTTCAGTCCCGGGCAGGGGGCGGCGGCCGCCGCGGCCGCGGGCACCGGCCCGAGCAGCGCCGCGCCGGCCAGGAGGGCCGCGGCCAGGCCCGGCGGCCGGCCCGGGCGTCGTCGGAAGGATCGCATGGGGGGCTCCTCACATAGGCGGCGATACCGGCGACACTCGGGTGACATCGGGGTGGCATCGCGGGTGACATCGGGCCCGAGCGTGTCCGCCATGGTGCTCATCGGCTGTGGGCCGGGCCACGTCCCCCGTCCCCACAATCGCCCGGCCGATCATGTCGGGCGTCCCCATGGGACCTCCCGCCCCGCGCCGTGCCGGACCGCCATCCGGCGTGCCGCGCCCTCCGTCCAGGGGAGCCCGGCGTACGTGGCGGCCCCACACACGCGCGCACCGGACGGGGTGGCGTGCCCCCTGACCTGCGGGACATGTGAGGCGAACCCGTCTTCGCGGCGGAGATTGTGTGCCGGCGCCACATGGAACGGCCCCGCCGGCTCACTTAGTGTTCCGCGTCACAACGACTTCGTCCGTTAACCGCCAGGTTATCCGCGGGTAACACCGCGCACCGGCCGGGACGGGGGCGGCGATGCCGGATCGAGACGACGAGGAGGAAGGCCAGATGGACGGTCCCGTCCTGCGGGCGCAGGGCCTGGCCAAGGAGTTCCGGGGCTTCCGCGCCGTCGACGGGGTGGACCTGGACGTCGCCGAGGGCAGCGTCCACGCGCTGGTCGGGCCGAACGGGGCGGGCAAGACCACGCTGTTCAACCTGCTGACCGGCTTCCTCAAGCCCACCGCCGGGCGCATCATGCTCGGCGACCGCGACCTGACCGGCCGGCGGCCCGAGCAGGTGGCCCGCCTCGGCGTCGCCCGGTCCTTCCAGATCACCAGCCTGTTCCCGCAGATGACCCCGCGCGAGCACCTGGAGCTGGCCCTGGCCGGCGCCACCGGGCTCACCTGGCGCTTCTGGCGCACCGAGCGGCTGCTGGACCGGTACGCCGATCGGGCCGCCGAGCTGCTCTCCGAGGTCGGCCTGAGCGCGCACGCCGGCACCCCGGCCGGCACCCTCGCCTACGGCCACAAGCGGGCGCTGGAGCTCGCCCTCGCCCTCGCGCTGGACCCCCGCGTGCTGCTGCTGGACGAGCCGACCGCCGGCATGGGCGTCGAGGACATCGACCGCACCGTGGAACTGGTCAGGAAGGTGCGGGCCGGGCGCACCGTCGTCATGGTCGAGCACAACATGAGCGTCGTGTCCAGCCTGGCCGACCGGGTGACCGTCCTGCAGAGCGGCCGCGTGCTCGTCGAGGGGCCCTACGCCGAGATCCGCCACGACCCACGGGTCATCAGCGCCTACCTGGGAGACCCCCATGCCGAGGACTGACACCGCCCCCCTGCTGGCCGTCGGCGGCCTGTCGGCCTGGTACGGCGAGGCCCAGGTGCTGCGGGAGGTGTCCCTGCAGGTAGGGCAGGGCGAGATCGTCACGCTCGTCGGCCGCAACGGCGCGGGCAAGACCACGCTGCTGCGCTGCCTGATGGGCCTGCAGGGCCGCTACTCGGGCAGCGTCTCGTTCCTCGGCCAGGAGATCACCCGGCTGCCCGCGCACCGCCGGGCCCGGCAGGGCCTGGGCTACGTCCCCGACGACCGGGGGGTGTACTCGACGCTCACCGTGGAGGAGAACCTCACGCTGCCGCCCCGCGTCGGCCCCGACCCCTGGCCGCTGTCGCGGGTCTACGAGACCTTCCCCCGCCTCGCCGAGCGGCGCGCGTTCCCCGGCACCAAGCTGTCGGGCGGCGAGCAGCAGATGCTCGCCCTGGCGCGGGTGCTGCGGATGGGGGCGCGGCTGCTGCTGTGCGACGAGCCCACCGAGGGACTGTCGCCGCTGATCGTCCAGCAGATCGGCGACATCCTGCGCGAGGTCAAGCGGCAGGGCACGACCGTGCTGCTGATCGAGCAGAACGTCCACTTCGCCCTGACGGTCGCCGACCGCCACTACCTGCTCGCCGAGGGGCGGGTCGTCGAGTCGCTGGACAACGACGAGATGCGCGCCCGCGAGCACGAGCTGCTCGACCACCTCGGCATCTGACCCGGGCCCGCCGCCCGGCATCCGCACCCCCCGGAGTTCCACGCCCCGGAAAAGATCGCAAGGAGAGACATATGAAAGCTCTGGGCCGAGCCGCCGCCCTGGTGGCGGCGGGAGCCACGCTCGCCGGCTGCGCAGGCGGACCGGGCGGCGGGGGGAGCGGGGACAAGATCAGCGACGGCAAGGTCGTGCTCGCCGTGCTGAACGACCAGTCGGCGGTCTACGCCGACCTGTCGGGCAAGAGCAGCGTCACGGCCGTGCAGATGGCCGTCGAGGACTACAAGGCCAAGTACGGCGACAAGGCCGTCGTGAAGGACGTCGAGGTGGTGTCCGCCGACCACCAGAACAAGCCGGAGGTGGCCAACTCCAAGGCGCAGGAGCTCTACGACCGCCAGAAGGCCGACGTCATCCTGGACGTGCCCTCCTCGGCGGCGGCGCTCGCCGTCGCGGGCGTCGCCAAGAGCAAGAAGAAGATCTACATGAACATCGGCGCCGCCACCACCGAGCTGGAGGGCGCCCAGTGCAACAAGTACACCTTCCACTATGGCTACAACACCTACATGCTGGCCCACGGCACCGGCGACACCGTGACCAAGGACGGCTCGAAGAACTGGTACATCGTCTACCCCGACTACGCCTTCGGGCAGGACATGCAGAAGAACTTCACCGCCGCCGTCACCGGGGCCGGAGGCAAGGTCATCCAGAGCGACCCCGCGCCGTTCCCCAACGACAACTTCTCCACCTTCCTGCTCAAGGCCCCGGGGCTGGACCCCAAGCCGCAGGTGCTCGGCGCCATGCAGGCGGGCGGTGACCTGGTCAACCTGGTCAAGCAGTACAACGAGTACAAGCTGCGCGACAAGGGCGTCGGGCTCGCCGTCGGGCTGATGTTCATCACCGACATCCACTCCCTCGGCCCGGACGCGCTGGCCGGCACCAAGTTCACCGACGCCTGGTACTGGAACGCCACTCCGGACAACCGCGCCTGGGCCGACAAGTTCCAGGCCAAGGCGAACAAGCGGCCGAGTTTCCCCAACGCCGCCAACTACTCGGCCGCCACCCAGTACCTGGAGGCCGTGCAGCGGGCCGGCACCGACGGCCCCGACGCGGTGGTCAAGCAGCTCGAGGGCTACAAGTTCGAGGACGCCTTCGCCAAGAACGCCACGATCCGCGCCCAGGACCACCTGCTGCTGCACGACGTCTCGCTGGCGCAGGTCAAGCCGGCCGGCGAGGTCAAGGAGCCCTGGGACTACGAGAAGGTGCTCAGCACCATCCCGGCCGACCAGGCGTTCCAGCCGGTCAGCCCCGCCTGCAAGCTCTGATCCGCGGCGGGCGCGCCGGCACCCCCGGCCCGCGCGCCCGTCCTTCCCGTCCCCCTGGAGGTCACCGTGCTCCAACAGGCGTTCAACGGCCTGGTGGGTGGCGCCTTCTACGCCCTGCTCGCCCTGGGCCTGGCCGTCATCTTCGGCATGCTGGGCGTCGTCAACTTCGCCCACGGTGCCTTCTACATGCTCGGCGCGTTCGGGTCGTACGTGCTGCTGGACTCCTTCGGCGTGAACTTCTGGGTCGCGCTGGTGGCGGTCCCGGTCGTGCTCGGGCTCGCCGGCACGCTGCTGGAGCGGCTGTTCATCCGCAGGCTCGCCCCGCTGGACCCGCTGTACAACTTCCTGTTCACCTTCGGTCTGGCGCTCGTCCTGCAGGACCTGGTCAAGCGGGAGTACGGCGTGCAGTCGCAGCCCTACCCGCGCCCCGCGCAGCTGTCGGGCACCGTGGACCTCGGGCTGTTCACCTACCCGGCCTACCAGGTGTTCGTGCTGGCCGTCTCCCTGGTCGTCTGCGCGGCGGTCTGGGTGGTGCTGACCCGCACCCGCGTCGGCATGATCGTGCGGGCGTCGACCGAACGGCCCGAGCTCACCCGGGCGCTCGGCATCGACGTGGGCCGCTGGGTGACGCCGGTGTTCGGGTTCGGCATCGGGCTGGCCGGCTTCGCCGGGGTGCTCGCCGCGCCGATGCGCGCGGTCAACCCGCTGATGGGCGCCGACCTGATCATCACGGTCTTCGCGGTCGTGGTCATCGGCGGCCTCGGCTCGATCTTCGGCTCGGTGGCGGCGGGGTTCGCCATCGGGCTGGTCTCGGCGCTGGGCAACCTCTATGTGCCCGCGCTGTCGCAGACGCTGGTGTTCATCCTGATGGCGGCCGTGCTGCTGTGGCGCCCGGCCGGCCTGTTCGGACGCGAGGAGTCGCCGTCGTGATCCTTTCCCGGCTCGCCGCCCGGCCCCTCCTGCTCGCCGCCGGGCTGCTGCTGGCCCTGGCGCTGCCCTGGATGGTCTATCCGCCGGTCGCGCTCGACATCGCCTGCTGGGCGCTGTTCGCGGCGGCGCTGGACCTGCTGCTCGGCTTCACCGGGCTGCTGTCGTTCGGGCACGCCGCCTTCTGGGGCGGCGCCGCCTACGTCGCCGGCATCATCGCCCTGCGCACCGGGCTGCCCTTCCCGGTGGCCGTGCTCGGCGGCGCGGCGTTCGCCGCCGTGCTGGCCCTGCCCATCGGCTACCTGTCGGTGCGCCTGCGCGGCATCTACTTCGCGATGGTCACCCTGGCGTTCGCGCAGATGGTGTACTTCGTGGTCAACCAGTGGCGCGACCTGACCGGCGGCGAGAACGGCCTGCAGGGCGTGCCGCGCGAGCTGTTCGGCCTGGACCTGTCGGACTCGTTCGTCTTCTACTACGCGGGCCTGCCGCTGGTGCTGGCCGGGTACGTCGTGGTGTGGCGCATCGTGCGCTCGCCCTTCGGGCGGGTGCTCGCCTCGATCAGGGACAACCCCGCGCGGGCGCAGGCGCTCGGCTACCCGGTGGACCGCTACCGGCTGCTGGCGTTCGTGCTGTCGGCCGCGCTGTCCGGGCTGGCCGGCGGGCTGTTCGCGATCGGCCACGGCTTCGCCTCCCTGGAGAGCGTGTACTGGACCACCTCCGGTCAGGTCGTGATGATGGTCGTCCTCGGCGGCATCGGCACGCTGTGGGGCGGGGTGCTCGGCGCCGCCCTGGTGGTCGAGCTGAACGACTACCTGGTCACCTCCGGGTTCGAGGGCATCGGCATCGTCACCGGCACCATCTTCGTGATCATCGTGCTGGTCTTCCGGCGCGGAATCTGGGGCACGGCCCGCGACCTGCTTCGCTCCCGCGCGGGCGGCGGGCGCGCCGACCCGCCGTCCGGCGAGGCGCCCGACGGCTCGCCCGCCCGGCCGGAGGGCGTCGGCTCGCCGGTCTGACGGCGCCGGCCCGGTCGCAGGCCGCTCACCGCATCCCCCGTACTTCTAGGAGCATTCGCTGTGGTTTCAACGAGCGTGACCGCCGGGCAGGTAGCCGAGGTGGACCTGACGGGCCGGCGGGCCCTGGTGACCGGCGGGGCCGGCGGCATCGGGCTGTCCTGCGCCCGGCGGCTGGCGGAGGCGGGCGCGGAGGTCCTCATCCTGGACGTCCGCGAGCGGGAGGCGCGCGAGGCCGCCGGCGAGATCGGCGGGATGGCGCTGGCCGCCGACCTGACCGACATGGCGGCGGTGGACGCGCTCGACTGCGGCGCGGTGGACATCCTGGTCAACAACGCGGGCTTCCAGCACGTCGCGCCGATCCCCGAGTTCCCGCCGGAGGTCTTCGCCGCCATTCTCAAGATCATGGTGGAGGCGCCGTTCCGGCTGGTCAGGCGGGTCCTGCCCGGCATGTACGAGCGGGGCTGGGGGCGGGTGGTGAACATCTCCTCGGTGCACGGGCTGCGCGCCTCGCCGTACAAGGTCGCCTACGTCACCGCCAAGCACGCCCTGGAGGGGATGTCCAAGGTGATCGCGCTGGAGGGCGCCGAGCACGGGGTGACCTCCAACTGCGTGAACCCGGCCTACGTGCGCACCCCGCTGGTGGAGGAGCAGATCGCCGACCAGGCGCGCGTCCACGGCCTGCCGCCCGAGGAGGTCGTCGAGCAGATCATGCTGGCCCCGGCGGCCGTCAGGCGGCTGATCGAGCCCGACGAGGTCGCCGAGGCCGTCGCCTACCTGTGCTCACCCCAGGCGTCCATGATCACCGGCGCCTCCCTGACCATCGACGGCGGGTGGACGGCGCACTGAGGGGGGTCATCCGGGGCTGCGCCGGCGTGGCCGCGGCCCGAGCCGACGCATCGGGGGAAATATCGTGATCAAGGGGACAATGAACCCCATGAGCTGCACCGTCTTTCTCGACCTGCTCGCCCGCGAGGCCCCGCCGGTGGAGTTCGAGGCCCCGCTGGTCGAGGCGCGGGCCGCAGGCGCCGCCCCCGAGGTGCTGGCCGAGCTGGACCGGGCCAAACTGGCCGCGCTGCGCGTGCGCGCGCTGCTGGAGCACCGCGCCCGCCGCGAGGCCGAGCTGTCGGCGCTGTTCGAGACGGCGGGCGACCTGGCGGGGCTGCGCGACGTCGGCGCCGTCCTGGAGGCCATCGTCCGCCGCGCCCGCCGGCTGCTGCACGCCGACATCTCCTACATGACCCTGCACGACCCCGACCACGGCGACACCTACATGCGGGTCACCGACGGATCGGTCTCGGCGGCCTTCCGGGCGCTGCGCCTGCCCATGGGCGCCGGGCTCGGCGGCCTGGTCGCCCAGACCGGCACCCCCTACGCCAGCGCCGACTACTTCTCCGACGAGCGCTTCCGCCACCGCACCCACATCGACGCCGCCGTCAAGGAGGAGGCGCTGGTCGCCATCCTCGGCGTCCCCATGCGGCTCGGCGCGCAGATCATCGGCGTGCTGTTCGCCGCCAACCGCAGCGCCCGCCCCTTCGCCCAGGAGGAGGTGGCGCTGCTGGCCTCGCTGGCCGCCCACGCCGCCGTCGCCCTGGACAACGCCCGCCTGCTGGAGGAGACCCGCACGGCGCTCGGCGAGCTGAGCGCCGCCAACCGGCTCCTGCGGGCGCACAGCGCCTCGGTCGAGCGCGCCGCGCAGGCCCACGACCGCATGACCGGCCTGGTCGTGCGCGGCGGTGGGGTGGAGGACGTCGCCGCGGTGGTCACCGACATCCTCGGCGGCGCCATCGTGGTGGTGGACGCCGACGGGCGGCGGCTGGCCGAAGTGGGGTCGGCCGGCGACCTGGACGAGGCCGAGGTGGCGGCGGCGGCCGCCGCCTCCCGCCGGCTCGGCCGCACCGTCCAGCGCGGCGAGCTGTGGGTGGCCTCGGTCGCCTCCGGGGCCGAGAACCTCGGCACGCTCGCCCTGCGCACCCCCGACGAGGTCTCCGGCGCCGACCAGCGGATTCTCGAACGCGCCGCACTGGTCACCGCCCTGCTCCTGCTGTTCCGCCGCACCGCGGCGGCGGCGGAGGGCCGGGTGCGCGGCGAGCTGCTGGACGACCTGCTCACCGGGCGGGCCGTCCACTCCGACGCCCTGCACGGCCGGGCGCGGCTGCTGGGCGTCGACCTGGACGCCCCGCACATCCTCCTCGTCGCCCGCCACCGCGCCGAGGAGCCGATCTCCGCTCAGCGCACGGCCTTCTGGGCCGCCTCCGACGCCTCCTCGCGCCATGGGCTCGTGGCCGCCAGGGGACAGGAGACCATCCTGCTGCTGCCCGGCACCGAACCGGCCGCGGCGGCCCGCCGGGTGGCCAGAGAACTCGGCGCCTCGCTCGGCACCCCCGTCACCGCCGGCGCGGCGGGCCCGGTCCACGGCCCGGCCGCCGTCGCCGAGGCCTACCGCGAGGCCCGGCGCTGCGCCGAGGCCCTGCTCGCCCTCGGACGCGAAGGCGAGGGCGCCGGCAGCGACGAGCTGGGCTTCGTCGGCCTGCTGATCGGCCGCGACCGCGACGTCGGCGGGTTCCTCCACGGCGCCATCGGGCCGGTGCTGGCCTACGACCTGCGACGCGGCACCGCGCTGGTGCGGACCCTGGAGACCTACTTCGGCACCGGGTCGAGCCTGTCGCGCACCGCCGAGCGGCTGCACATCCACGTCAACACCGTCACCCAGCGCCTGGACCGGGTGGGCCGGCTGCTCGGCGACGGCTGGCAGTCTCCCGAACGCGCCCTGGAGATCCAGCTCGCCCTGCGCCTCAACCGCCTGCGCCCTCTGGCCGCCCGCCCCGGCGACCCCACCGGCTGAGCCGCCCGGGCGGCGGTCTCAGCGGCCCTCGCCGAGGCGCTGGCCGAGCTGGCCCCGCATCTGCTCGGCCACGGGGGCGTCCATCTTGTCGGTCAGCGTGAGGGCCTGGTTCAGCGAGTCCTGCGCGGCCTCCAGGTCGCCGGCGGCCTGCTGGGCGTCGCTCAGCCTGATCAGCGTGCGCGCCTCCTGCAGGGGCATGTGCATCTGGCGGAACAGCGACAGCGCCTGCTCCAGGTAGATGACCGCCTGGGTGGCGTCGTCGCGGGCCATGGCCAGCTCGCCCAGCCCGAGCTGCACCCGCGCCTCGACCAGGTGCTCGCTGGAGGCGCTGGCCAGCATCAGCGCACGGGTCAGGGCGTTCTCGCACTCCACCAGCTCCCCGCGCCGCATGCGCGCGATGCCGAGCCCGTGCAGGGCGTAGGCCTCGCCGGTGGGGTCGCCGATGTTGCGCACCGCCGTCAGGGCCTCCTCGAACACGTCCACCGCGAGCGCCGCTTGGTCGGCCTGCAGGTAGGTGTGGCCGATGCGGTGCAGCACCTGCGCCTCCACCCGCCTGCTGCCGCTGCTGCGGCTCAGCTCCAGCGCCTCGGTCAGCAGGCGCTGCGCGCCGGGCAGGTCGTCGAACTCCAGCCGGAGCTGGGCCAGGTTGTGCAGCACGTACGCCGAGGCCACCTGGTCGCCGTTGCCGCGGAAGATCTCAAGGGCCCGCCGGTAGTGCGCCTCGGCCTCGGCGAAGCGGCCGCTCAGCCGGTCCAGGAAGCCGATGTTCCTGATGACCAGGGCCGTCCCCTGGCCGTCGCCGACCTCCTCGAACAGCTGGACCGCCGCCTCGAAGTCGCAGCGGGCGTCGCCGAAGCGCTGCTCGGTGATGTAGAGGGACCCGCGTGAGTACAGCATGGCCGCCTGCCCGCACCTGTCGTCGGCCTGCCGGGTGGCCGCCAGCGCCATCTGGTGGGTCTCGCGCCAGTCGTCGAGGTACACGCGGGACTCGAACAACGTCACCGAGCTGATCGCCAGGTCCCAGCACAGGTCCACCAGCCCCGCCTGGGCCGCCTGGCGGATGCCCGACACCAGCATGGAGCGCTCGCGCTCGTACCACTGCAGGGGGGAGGCGACGAGCTGCCCGACCAGTTTGTCGGGCAGCGGCCAGCGCGGGGCGTGGCTGTGGATCTGCACGTAGTCGCCGCCGTACTCGCGGCGGTGGGCCGCCTCCGCCAGGAAGAGCAGGCCGCCGAGGACGCGTTCGAGCGCCGCGTTGCGGTCGGCCGTGGTCTCCTCGGCCGCCAGGCGCTCGCGCGCGAACACCCGGATCAGGTCGTGCAGGCGGTACTGGCTGTGCACGCCGTACCCGACGCCGGTGGTCTCGATGAGCTGGGCGTCGGCCAGATCGTCCAGCAGGTCCTGCGCGATGGGCAGCGGCCGGTCGAGCAGGGCGGCGCTCACCCAGGCCGAGAAGATCTGGGAGTCCAGGATCGTCAGCCGCCGGAACAGCCGGCGCGCGTCCTCCCCGACGCTGTCGTAGGTCAGCGAGATGCTCGCCCGGATGCCCATCTCGCCGTGCTTGAGCTCGTCCAGCCGGCGGGTCTCGTCCTCCAGGCGGCTGACCAGCTGCTCGATGCTCCAGTGCGGGCGGGCCGACAGCCGGGCGCCGGCGATGCGCAGCGCCAGCGGCAGATGGCCGCACAGCTCGGCCAGCGCCTCGGCGGCCTCGATCTCCGACTGCACCCGCTCGATGCCCGCGATGCGGGAGAGCAGGTTGACCGACTGGTCGGAGTCGAAGATCTCCACGTCGATGTGGCTCGCACCCGCCAGGCCGGCCAGGCGGCTGCGGCTCGTCATGAGCACCGCGGAGGAAGGGGTGCCCGGCAGCAGTGGCAGCACCTGGCTCTCGCTGCCGGCGTTGTCGAGCACGATGAGCATCTTGCGGTCGGCCAGCAGCGCGCGGTACATCTCGGCCCGCTCCTCCAGGCCGTCGGGGATGCCGGTGCCGGCGACGCCGAGCACGCGCAGGAAGCGCTCGAGCACCTGCATGGGGCTGGTGGGACGCGAGCCGCCGCCGTGCAGGTCGGCGAACAGCGTGCCGTGCGGGAAGCGCTCTCCGATGGCGTGGGAGGCGTGCACGGCGATGGTGGTCTTGCCGACGCCGGGCTTGCCGACGATCACGATGATCGGGACCGCGAAGCGCGTGCGGTCCTCCGAGGCCAGCATCAGGCGCTGGCGGATGTCCTCGATCTGCTTGGTGCGGCCGGTGAAGTCGGCGATGTCGGTCGGCAGCATCCCCGGGACGTTGGGCATCGTCGTCCCGGTCGGCGCCTGCACCTCGACTCTCTCCGCGGGGGGCGGGGCCGGGGCGGCCAGGCTCTCGTCGGAGGTGAGGATCGCGTGCTCGAGCTGCTGGAGGCGCTCGTTGGGCTCGATGCCCAGCTCTTCGATCATCGTGCGGCGGGCGTTGCGGTAGACCTGCAACGCCTCGGCTTGGCGGCCCGAGCGGTACAGCGCGGTCATCAGCAGGCCGCGCAGCCGCTCGCGCAGGGGGTACTCCTCGGTGAGCTCGCTCAGCTCGCCCACCAGTTCGTGGTGGCGGCCGAGGTCGAGTTCGAGCTGGATGCAGTCCTCGTTGGCGGTGATGCGGCTTTCGGTCAGCCTGCTGGCCGCCGACTGCACGAGCCTGCTCTCGATGCCGTCCAGAGCCGGCCCGCGCCACAGCGACAGGGCCTCGCGGTAGTGCCGGATGGCCTCGTTGAGGTTGCGGGCCTCGCGGGCGCGGCGGGCGCGCTGGACCAGGCTCTCGTAGCACTGGGCGTCGACCTGGTCGGCGGCGACGCGGATGGAGTAGCCCAGGGACTGGGTGGTGATGATGTCGGGACTTCCGTTGGCGGCGAACAGCCGGCGCAGGGCGGAGACGCAGATCTGGACCTGGGCGCGGGAGGTGTTGGGCGGCTCGTCGCCGTAGATCGCCTCCATGAGGCGGCCGATGGTGACCACCCGGTTGGCGTCGAGGAGTAACACGGCGAGCACGATCTGCTGCCGGATGCCGCCAAGGTCGAGACGGCGATCCGCGGCGACCGCCTCAAGCGCCCCAAGAATCCCGAATTGCACTGCATCTCCTCGCAATAAGACTCGCGGCCCATCCGGAAGTGTTCGATCACCCTCCGATGCGAGAGATACGACAAACGCGTGGCGCCAGGAGATCCGCTCTCGTCGTGAACATCGCCTCTTAGTTTATGACCATTGCCCGGCATCTACTGTCGGGTGCGAGCTGGTTACTTATGGCAATGTCACTTATGTCTGGATCGTACAACTATACGAGGTTCGGATCTATAGAGAGTCGACGGATACTTCTCGCACTGACGGTGTTCATTCGCGTGTGCAACGGGATCGCGGGGGGCAGGCGGCGATCTGTTTGGTGGTTTGTCCCGTTGTGGGGGATTTGTGTCAAGGCTGTGCCAGAGGTCCGCTGGGAGGCGTGTCCGGATGTGGACGTCTGATTCATGCCGCTGGCGTGCAAGAGGGGGCGGGACGGTCATCCCCACGGGGTGTTGCCGCCGGCGGCCGCGCGGTGGGCGGTCGCTCCGTGTGAGCGGCCTCGCGTCCCCGCGGCGGTGTCCCATCCCTCGTTGGCGACGGACGAGAGGAGGAACCGTGCCACTCGGCCACTGCTCTGAGCGCTCATTTCCTGGCCTCTTCCCGTGTCGGTGGTGCGGGTCGTCCGTCAGCCGTTCGCTGGGAACACCGTCAACGTAGAAAGCGTCACCATTCGGTCCTTATCGGATCGCTTCTCGGCGGCCATCGGGGCAGCTCAGGGGTGTGCATGCCCCCTATTTGTGCGTTTTCCTGTTACCGCCGGACAAATCGCCCGTAAGAGTGCCCGCCGGGCCGGGTGAAAAGCGGTCTGAGCTGCCCGGACGTTCTCGCGGAGCGCGCCGGAGGCGGCGACGGATAGAAAATGGAAAGCGGATCGATAGTGCCGTTGGGCATTCTTGCCCCCAGGCCGGGATCGGCCGGCGCCCAGGGGCGTCCGTCCGTCCCGTCGTACGCGCGTCGGGCCAGGGACGGTGGTCCTGACGAAAGACGCCCCAGGCTCACGTGCGTGCTCGCGGTGAGGAGCGCCGCTCCGCGTCCCGCGACCGCGATGGTGCTGGAGGCTGTCCGTTGCGGCGGGCACGGCAGATGGGTGTGCTGGACATGAGTGTTACCGCGCAGGCGTTGGACGGCGTCTACGGCCGGTCGGCCGCGGGCGTGCGCGCACGCCTGGAGCGCGACGGCCTCGGCGGGTGGCACGACCTCGCCGACGCCGAGACCGACAGCGAGGGCCGCATCAGCGAGTGGCGCGACAAGAAGCTCGAGCGCGGCCTTTATCGCATCGTCTTCGACAGCGACTACTACTTCGTCGGCCTGGGTGTCAGCGCGGCGTACCCGGAAATAATCGTGACATTTCGAATGCAGGACGAGACGGACGCCTACCAGATCCAGGTGATGTTGTCCCCGTATTCGTATTCCACGCATTTCCGGATCGCGTGAGCGACGGTATCACCGCCGTGCCCGTTCCGGCCTTCTCGCTTCCGGGCGGCGCGCGGTGGCGCACAGCGGAGTAAGGGGAGAAGGGAACCCGACAGTGACCACAGCCGATCCCGCGCCCGCCGGCCCCGGCGCCCGCGCGGCCGCTCGTTACCGCCCGTCCGCGCAGGTGGACCTGCCCGGCCGCCGCTGGCCCGGCAACGCCATCACCCGCGCGCCGCGCTGGCTGTCCACCGACCTTCGGGACGGCAACCAGTCGCTGGCCCGCCCGATGGGGCCCGAGCGCAAGATGGCGATGTTCGACCTCCTGGTGCGCATGGGTTACCGGGAGATCGAAATCGGCTTCCCGGTGGCGAGCCAGGACGACTTCACCTTCGTGCGCGCCCTCATCGACGGCGACCTCATCCCCGACGACGTGCGCATCTCGGTGCTGGTGCAGGCGCGCGACGAGCTGATCAGGCGCACGGTGGAGAGCCTGGAGGGCGCCCGCGCCGCCACGATCCACCTCTACAACGCCACCTCGCCGCTGTTCCGGCGGGTGGTGTTCGGAATGGACCGCGACGAGTGCAAGGACCTCGCGGTGCAGGGCACCCGGCTGGTGACGAAGTACGCCGACCGGCTGCTCGGCGGCTGCGACCTGGGCTTCCAGTACTCGCCGGAGCTGTTCAACGACACCGAGCCGGAGTTCTCGCTGGAGGTGTGCGAGGCGGTGATGGACGAGTGGGACCCCTGCGAAGGGCGGGGGATCATCCTGAACTTCCCCACGACCGTCGAGCGTTCCATGCCGAACGTCTTCGCCGACCAGATCGAGTGGCTCGACCGGCACCTGTCGCGCCGCGCGCACGTCTGCCTGTCGGTCCACCCGCACAACGACCGCGGCACCGGCGTCGCCTCGGCCGAGATGGCCCTGCTGGCCGGGGCGCAGCGCATCGAGGGCTGCCTGTTCGGCAACGGCGAGCGGGCCGGCAACGTCTGCCTGGTCACGCTGGGGCTGAACATGCTCGCGCAGGGCGTGGACCCGGGCATCGACTTCGCGGACCTGGACGGCGTGCGCCACACGGTGGAGGAGTGCAACGGACTGCTCGTCCACCCTCGTCACCCCTACGGCGGCGACCTGGTCTACACCTCCTTCTCCGGCTCCCACCAGGACGCCATCAACAAGGGTTTCGACGCCCTGGAGCGCGCCGCCGCCGAGACCGGCGCCGACCCGCGGGAGTTGCCGTGGGAGATGCCCTACCTGCCGATCGACCCGCGGGACGTCGGCCGCACCTACGAGGCGGTGGTCCGGATCAACAGTCAGTCGGGCAAGGGAGGCGTGGCCTACATCATGGGCGCCTGGCACGGGATGGACCTGCCGCGCCCGCTCCAGGTCGACTTCGCCCGCGTCGTGCAGGCGCACGCCGACGCCGAGGGCGGCGAGGTCACCCCCGAGCGGGTCAAGGACCTGTTCGACCGCGAGTACCTGGAGTACCCGGCGCTGCCCGTCCCGCTGGTCTTCGCCGGTGACCCGGTGAGCGCCGAGCTGCACATCGACGCCGGCGGCTTCGATCCCGGCGACGCGCGGACGGCCCGCCTGAACGGCCTGAAGGAGGCCCTGGCCCGCTGGGGCGTCGAGGTGCGGGCCGTCCACCACACCGCCCGTGAGGGGGCGCGGGGAGGTCGCGAGGCGAGCGCCGAGGTGGTGGTCTACGCCCAGTGCAGGGCCGGGGGCAGGTCGACGTGGGGCGCCGGCGTGGCCCCCGACGCCGGCGCGGCCGCCCTGTCGGCCGTCCGCTCGGCGATGACCCGGGCGCGCCTGGACGCCATCACCGCCGTCCCCGGGGTTCCCGTCGTGCGCGAGGCTCCGGCGGCGCGCGTGCGGGCGCTCGCGGCCGCCGCCGCTCCCGTCGTCCCCGCCGCCGTCCCCGTCCCCGTCCGTCCCGTCCGGCGCCGGCATCACCCCGGATAGCCGCTCGATAACAGCTGAAAGGCGCGCCGACCTAGCGTGGCAAGTAACACCAAATACGGACAAGCACGGACAAATGGAAGGCGCCACGCGGCGACATGTGAAGACGTCAAAAAGGGAGGCTCGTCATGAGCCTGATCGAACGCCAGGAAGCGTTGACCTCTCTGGAGGGCCTGCTCGCCAGCGCCATCATGGGTAAGGGACGGGTGGCGCTGGTCAGCGGCACCGTCGCGACCGGTAAGAGTGACCTGCTGCACTCCTTCGCCGAGCAGGCCGCCGAGCTGGGCGCCCTGCCGATCACCGCGACCGGCTCGCTGGCGGAGAGGGATCTGCCCCTCGGCGTGCTCGGGCAGCTCATTCACGATGCCCCGCTGGTCATGGAGGAGCGCGACCGCGCCATGGCCCTTCTCGCGGAGGGGGCGCGCACCGTCATGCTGTCGGCCCCCGGCGGCGAACCGCTCAACCAGGTGGACGCCCAGATCGTCCACGCCCTGTGCACCGTGCTGCTCGAACTGTCCGAGCGCTACCCCCTCATGATCGTCGTGGACGACGTGCACCACGCCGACCGGGCCTCGCTGCTGTGCCTGGCCTACCTCTCGCGCCGGGTGCGCTTCGCCTCCATCGTCGCGGTCTTCAGCCACTCCACCCACGGCCGGTACGCCGAGACCTCCTTCCCCACCGAGCTTCTTCGCCAGCCGCACTGCCGGCGCATCCAGCTCGCTCCGCTCACTCAGGCCGGGACCATGAGCGTCGTCGCCGAACAGGTCGGAAAGGACGCCGCCGAGCGGTTCGCCGTGGAGTGGTACGGGCTCAGCGGCGGCAACGCCCTGCTGGTCTCCGGCCTGGTCGAGGACTACCAGACCGCGGCCAGAAGCAGCGGGCTGCCGCCCGCGGAGCTGGTGCCCGGAGAGGGGTACGGGCAGGCGGTCGTCTCCTGCCTGCACCGTGCCGACGTCAAGATGCTCCAGGTGGCCTCGGGCCTGGCCGTTCTGAACCAGTCCGACTCGCTGGACCGGCTCCTCGGCACCGGGCAGGAGTACGTCAACCGCGAGCTGCACTCCCTGTCGGTCGCCGGCCTGCTGTCCATGGGCCGCTTCCGGCACGAGTCGGCGCGGACCGCCGTCCTGGCAGAGCTGGAGCCGGAGCAGCGGGCCGAGCTGCACCACCGCGCCGCGGTGCTGGCCTACGACGACGGCGGCGCCACCTCCGCCATCGCCGACCACATCCTCAACGCCGGGCGCGTGGAGGAACCGTGGGCCGTCGACGTCCTGGAGGACGCCGCGCGCCACGCCCTGCGCGAGGGCCGCGTCGAGCCCGCCGTCGCCTACCTGCGGCTCGCGTGCCGCATCTGCACCGACGACCAGCAGCGGGTCAGGATCACCACCGCCCTGATGCGCGCCGAGTGGCGGATCAACCCCAGCACGCCCACCGGGCACTTCTCCGAGCTGACCGACGCCCTGCACCGCGGCCAGCTGCGCGGCAGCGACGCCGTCGTGCTGGCCAAGGCCCTGCTGTGGCACGGCAGGTTCGCCGACGCCGAGGAGGTGCTCAAGCACCTGGGCGAGGCCGGTGAGGCGGGGGAGAAGCTCGACGCCGACACCGTCACCGAACTGGTGGTCACCCGCCCGTGGCTGCGCTGCTCCTACACCCCGTTCCTGTCCCACCTGCCCCAGGTGAGCGGCGAGCAGTCTCGGGCGGCCATCCTGTCCGTGGCCGCCTACCGCAGGCTGGAGTCGTCGATCACGCTGGCCGCCGTGCTCACCCGCGGGCCGCGCGACGAGATCGTCAACGTGGTCGAACGCATCCTGCGCGGCTCCCGCCTGGACGAAATGTCCATGGACACCGTCGAGAGCGCCCTGCTCGCGCTCACCTACGGCGGCCGTCCGGACAAGGCCGCCCCCTGGTGCGACCTGTTCATCGACGAGGCCTCCTCCCGGCACGCCCCGAGCAGGCAGGCCAGGCTGTCGGCGATCCGCGCCGAGATCGCCCTGCGCCAGGGCGACATGCTTGGCGCCGAGTTCCACGGGCGGCTGGCCCTGGACATCATCCCGCTGAGCGGCTGGGGCGTCGCCGTCGGCGGCCCGCTGTCCAGCCTGATCATCGCCTCGACGGCCATGGGCAAGTACGACGTGGTCAACGACCTGCTCGACCAGCCGGTGCCCGAGGCCATGTTCCAGACCCGCTGGGGCCTGCACTACCTGCACGCCCGCGGCCGGTACAGCATGGCCACCGACCACCCCCAGCTCGCGCTGCGCGACTTCCAGCGCTGCGGAGAGCTGATGGGCCGCTGGGACCTGGACGTCCCCTGGCTCATCCCGTGGCGGGCCGAGGCCGCCGAGGCGTGCCTGCGCCTGGGCCGGCCCGACCAGGCCCGCCGGCTGGTGGAGGAGCAGATCAGGCGGTGCGGGACCAGCGCGCCCCGCGTGCACGGCATCGCCATGCGCCTGCTCGCCGCCACCAGCGAGCCCCGGCACCGGCCCATGTTGCTGCGCCAGGCCGGTGACCTGCTCCAGTCCGGCGGCGACCGGTACGAGCTGGCCCGCGTGCTGGTGGACCTCACCGAGGCCTTCCACGCGCTCGGCGAGTACCGCCGGGCGGGCATGATCGGCGGGCGGGCGCGCGCCGTCGCCCAGGAGTGCCACGCCGACCCGCTGACCCGCTCGCTGGCCCGCGAGGGCGACGCGAGCGCCGCCCCGGCGCCGGGCGCGGTCGCCGAGACGGCCGACGTGACGGCCATTCTCAGCGACGCCGAGCGGCGGGTCGCGGTGCTGGCCGCGGCCGGGTACACCAACCGCGAGATCGCCGACAAGCTCTACGTCACCGTGAGCACCGTCGAGCAGCACCTGACGCGCACCTACCGCAAGCTGGACATCACCAGCCGCGCGGAGCTGCCGTCGACACTGGAGCTCGGGACCTCGCTGCCAGCGTGAGGTCCAGCTCCCGCAGGGCGCGCGCCGCGCCGGTCTGCCTGGCCAGATCGAGAGCGCGGCGCGCCGCCTGCGCGCACCGCTCGCCCTCGTGGGCGTCGGCGTAGGCGTGGGCCAGGCGGGCCAGGTCGTAGGCCGTCTCGCGGCTGCGCCCGGCCGTGGCGAGCTCCCGCTCCAGGATCTCGATCGCGTCGCCGGTATGGCCGAGGTCCAGCAGGCAGTCGGCGGCCAGCAGGTCGTGCAGGGTCGGGGAGTAGTCCCACCCGAACCTCGGGCGCTCCTCCGGTTCCTCCCCGGGCGGCTCGGCGGACTCCTCCAGGCGCCGCCGGCACAGATCCTCCTCCCCGGCCATCGCATGACCGAGCGCCTCGCGCAGGCGCGCCATCGCCGCGAGGCCCGGCGAGGGGACGGCGTGCTCGCGGGCCGGGCGCTCCCGCGCCGCCACCGCGATCTCCACCACCTCACCAGGGTCGGTCTCCGGGCCGGTGAGCCCGGCGCGACCCGCCAGTGTGTAGGCCACCAGCCGCTCGTCCTGCGCCTGGGCGGCCGAGCGCCGGGCGACGTCGGACCACCACAGCGCCCGCCGCAGGTCGCCGGCCTCGTACCACATGCGGCCCACGGCGTCGGCGTCCCGGGACGACAGCGTGATCAGCGACCTGCGCACGCCGCTCCCCGCCTCGCCGCGGAACCCCCGGAGCACGCCGAACACCGCCGACAGCGCGCCCGCCTGCTCGCCGGGCCGCACATCTGGCCGGTCGCAGGCCTCGACCACGGCCGACAGGTAGGCCACCGTCGGCTCGTCGGCCCGGCGCGGGTCCTCGATCGCCCGCCCGGTGCGTTCCTCCTCCTCGGCGGTGAAGCGCCCGGGCAGCAGCGGGACGCCGGTGAGGTGGTGCCACAGCGTGGTACCGGCGGGCTCCCCGCTCTCCTGGCCGAACAGCTCCCGCTCCCGCGCGCCGAACACCCCGCACAGCAGCTCTGCGTACCGGGGCGCCGGCCGCGCCTCGCCGGTCTCCCAGGCGCGGATCATGGCGGTGAGGCCCTCCCCGGCGGGAAGGCGGTCACGGGTGTCGTCGTCCGCGGCGCCGGCCATCCGCCCGGCCAGGTCCTCGCGGCTCCACAGCCGGCCCCGCCGCCACGCCCGCAGCCGCGCGGCCCACAGAGGGATGTCGATGCCGATCATCGCGCTCCTCCCGACATGGGTGCGAGTGGGCACGGACCATGCCCGCCTCCCATCCTTCGCCGTCCGCGTCCCGCCCTCATCCCCCAACCTGAGGATGACGACGGCCCCGTCCCGGCCCCTCTGCCCGGCGGTCAGTCCGGGGACCCCGTCCGGGCACGGCGGGGAGGCCGTGCCCGGACGTGGACGAGGCCGCTCAGAGACGGCCGGGGTCGCCGGTCAGGCGAACTGGCCGACCTGGTAGCCGCCCGCGGGCTGCTGGACCATGACGTTCATGCGGTTGTAGGCGTTGATGACGGCGATGATGGACACCAGGGAGGCGAGCTGGTCCTCGTCGTAGTGCTTGGCGGCGTTCGCCCACGCCTCGTCGGTGACCCCGCCGGCGGCGTCGGCGATGCGGGTGCCCTGCTCGGCCAGTTCCAGGGCGGCCCGCTCGGCCTCGGTGAAGACCGTGGCCTCGCGCCATGAGGCGACGAGGTGCAGGCGCACCGAGGTCTCCCCGGCGTGCGCGGCCTCCTTGGTGTGCATGTCGAGGCAGAAGCCGCAGCCGTTGATCTGGCTGGCGCGGATCTTCACCAGCTCCTGGGTCGCGGCCGGCAGCGTCGACTCCGACACCGCCCTGCCCGCCGCGTTGAGGTGCTTGGCGAACTTCGCCGCGGCAGGGTTGGCGAAGAGGTTGAGACGGGCTTCCATGGTGATCTCCTTGCGTGTCCGTTCGTGGCTTGCACCTCCATTGACGGAACGGCCGGGCCAGGTGTGACAGCCTGCGAATGTGACCTGCGTCTCCCGGGGCGCGATGCGGTCCATGGCCGCCCGCGCGGTGGCGGACGGCACCACACGCCGGAGGGCGCATCGTCCGGTGAGATGAGGCCGACCTGCGTTAACGTCACGCGAAGGACGTGCGGACGCGGAGGGGCCGATCGTGAGGCGGCGGACGCGGGACGGCGGGTGCGACCCGCTGCCGGTGGCTCTCGGGCTGCTGACGGTGCTGAGCGGCTGCGTGGACGCGGTCGCCTTCCTGGCGCTCGGACGCGTCTTCACCGCCAACATGACCGGCAACGTGGTCATCCTCGGGTTCGCCGCCGCGGGGGCGCCCGGATTCTCGGCGTCCAGGTCGCTCGTCTCTCTGCTGGCCTTCCTCGCAGGAGCGGTCGCGGGGGGCCGGATCCACCGCCACGCCCGCTCCCGCCGCTCCCGGATCGTGATCACCCTGGCCGCCGAGGCGGCGCTGGCCGGCCTGGCCGCCGGCGCGTCGGCCGTGCTCGGCCTGTCCGCCGAGGGGCACCGCAGCGTGGTGATCGCCCTGGTCGCCGCCGGGATGGGGCTGCAGAACGCGATCGTGCGGGTGCTCGGGGTCCCGGACATGACGACCACCGTGGTCACCCGCACGCTCACGGGCCTGGCCGCCGAGTCCTTCCTGGCCGGCGGGACCGACCCCCGCGCTCTGCGCCGGGCGGTCTCGGTCCTGGCCATCTTCTGCGGCGCCTGCGCGGGCGCGGTGCTGCTCCGGCACCTCCACCCCGGGTGGATCCTGCTGGCCGTCGCCGCCGGGGTCGTCCTCATCGCCGCCGGCTACGCCCTGCACCCGGCCTCCCGCCGCGACGGTCCCGCCCGGTGATCTTCCGGCACATCAGAGGGAGGGGCGGCCCGGCCCCGGCGGGGGCCGTCCAGGGACCCCCAGGTTCGCCCCGTACCATCGCCTCCTGTACCAACGGCACACCGAAAGGATTCGCCTGATGGCCGAGCCGCAGGTCATACCGGTACACGTCGCACGCGACCGCTTCGAGTCGGTGCCCGAGCTCGGCCGGCTGCGCGCGGAGCAGCCGGTGTCCAGGTTGACGACGCCCGCGGGAACCGCCTGGCTCGTGACCCGGTACGAGGACGTCCGCGAGGTGCTCGGCGACGCGACCCGGTTCGGCAACGACCCGGTCGACCACCGCTCCTACGCGTCCATCGCCGTCTCCGGCCACAGCGGGGAGGGTGCCGGGACGGCCCCGCCCCGGCACGGCTTCCTGCTCGCCTACGACCCGCCGGACCACACCAGGCTGCGCCGCCTGCTCACCCCCGAGTTCACCGTCCGGCGCATACAGCGGCTGGCGCCGCGCATCGAGCGGATCGTCGCCGACCACCTCGACGCCATGGAGCAGGCAGGACCCCCGGCCGACCTGGTGCCGGCCTTCGCGCTGCCCGTCCCCTCGCTGGTGATCTGCGAGCTGCTCGGCGTCCCCTACGCCGACCGGGAGGACTTCCAGCGGCTCAGCCGCGCCCGCCTCGACATGGGGCTCCCCCTGGAGGAGCGCGCCGCGGCGGCACGCGCGTCGCAGGCGTACATGGCCGGCCTGGTCGCCAAGGAGCGCAGGGACCCGGGCGAGGAGATGCTCGGCATGCTGGTGCGCGAGCACGGAGAGGAGGTGGACGACCAGGAGCTGACCGGGGTCGCCGACCTGCTGCTGCTGGCCGGGCACGAGACCACCTCCAACATGCTGGGGCTCGGCACGCTGTTCCTGCTCCAGGATCCCGCCCGCGTCGCGCTGATGCGCGAGGAGGAGCACGTCGAGACGGCGGTCGAGGAACTGCTGCGCTACCTGTCGGTCGTCCACACGGTGATGCCCCGCTACGCGCGCGAGGACGTGGTGCTCGGCGGACAGGAGATCAAGGCGGGGGAGATGATCGCCGTCTCCCTCCCCGCCGCCAACCACGACACCGCCCTGCTGGAGGACCCCGGCCACCTGGACCTCACCCGCAAGATCATCCCGCACGTCGCCTTCGGCCACGGCGTCCACCACTGCCTCGGCGCCTCGCTGGCGCGCATGGAGATGCGCATCGCCTATCCGGCACTGCTGCGCCGCTTCCCCGGCCTGCGCGCCGCGGTGCCGATCGAGGAGATCGCCTTCCGCGCCTTCTCGGTCATCTACGGAGTGGAGTCGCTGCCGGTCGAGTGGTGATTCCGCCGCCCCCTCGGCTCGCCGTCGCCCCGTCCCGTCCGTCCCGCCGCATCCCACCCGTCGCGTCCCGTGGGAGCCGGGGCGGCGCGGGTGGTGGGCGGGGCCTCACTGGTCGGGGTCGAGTTCGGTCTCCTCGGCGATGCGCAGGGACAGGTCCTCGTACCAGGACAGGATGAAGGCCTTCACCCGGGCGATCTCCCGCTCGTCCAGCCCGTACTGGGCGAAAAGCGCGTCGTCGAGGGTGAGGCCGCTTTCCAGCTTGAAGGCGAGGTTCTCCAAGGAGAAGCCGTCCTCGAACAGCGCGCCGAGCCGCTCCAGGTCGGGCAGGCCGTAGCGGTCGGCGTACCGGTCGGCGACCGACAGCACGTCGATGAAGTCGCGGGGGAGCGCCCGGCCGCACAGGGCGCCGACCTTCATGCCCACCACGTCGTCCATGCTCGCCACCGGGCAGATCTCCATGTCGACCGCGGGGCGTTGCAGCGGCTCCTTCATCAGGTCGACGGCGGCCGACTGCGCGGTGACCGGGTCGCTCACGGTCAGCCGGGCCAGCCGGGCGCTGTCGCGCTGGTGGCGGACCTCCAGGCCGTCGCGCTCGAGCGCCTGGGCGAGGTCGCCGGTGATCTCCTCCAGCGGGGTGAAGGCGACGGTGGCGAAGTCCAGGTCCTGGCTCGGCCGCTCGACCAGCCCGTGCGCGCGCATGGCGTACCCGCCGGCGAGCACCAGGCCGTGGGCGTCGCACACCTGCAGCGCGGCGTCCAGGATGCGCCGGTGGAAGGGCGGCATGTCCATCAGCGCGCCTCCTCCGCCCGGGCGCGGACCGCCTCGCGGGCCCGGCGCAGCTCCGCCGCGACCTCGGCGGCGTGCGCCCGCGCGTGCTCGGCCAGCGCCGGGAAACGCGACTCCCACTCGGCCCGCGCCGCCGAATGGATCAGACGGCGCAGCCGCGGCCAGACCTCCATGAGCAGGCGCGCGTCCAGATGGGCCTCCACGTCGGCCAGCATGCCCTCGGCGATCACGACCTGGTACATGCCCAGGCGGATCGCCGGATCACCTACGTCGTACACGCGCATGCCCGACCAGCACAGATGCAGCGGCAACGCCACCTCGCCGGCCGAGGGCCCCCGCAGGTCGCCCAGCGACCGCGGCACCCTGCCGGCGATGTCGTCATACCGCCCCGGCAACCCCACCGCCATGCCGCCATTATGGTCCACCCCGCCGCCTTGTCCGGCGGTGACGGCCCTTGGGCCGGTGGCGGGGCCCATGGGCGGCCGGCGGTCGGGCTCGGGGCGCCGGTCAGGGAGTGAGCAGGGCGCGGGCCTTGGCGGCGAGGGTGGGCATGCCGAGGCGGTCGGACAGGCGCAGGGAACGGTGCAGCAGGCGGGTGGCCTCGCCGGAGGCGTCGGAGGGGTCCAGCAGGCGCAGGGCCCTGGCGCGGTCGAGCTGGAGCCTGGCCATGTGCGGGGGAGCGGCCGACACCATGCGCGTCGCCTGGTCGAGGTGGCGCAGCGCCTCCCGGGCGTCCCCGGTGATCATCGCCAGCAGTCCGAGGAACCGCGCCGCGGGCCCGACGAGCACCGCCGGCCAGCCCGCCAGCACCATCTCGTCGGCATGGGCGGCCAGCCGGCGGCGCAGCAGGGGCACGTAGGCGGCGGGACCGTCGTCGTCCAGCCCGCCGGGTTGACCTGGGGCCGACCTGCCGCCGCTCAGGCCGGTGAGGTGAGCCGGGGTGGACACGCCGCCGGCCGGGTCGGCGGGACGTCCGGGGAGGGGCACGCCGTCGTCCGCGGCGCCGAGGTGGCCCGTGGCGGGGGCGGTCGCCGGCGGGGCGGTGGACAGGGCGTCGGCGATGAGGGCGCAGGATTCGGCGAGCATGGCCAGGGTGGACACGGCCCACCCGTGGGGCGGCAGCGCGGCCAGGCCGGAGGTGTCGCGGACGAAGGCGGACAGCCGGTCGGCGGCCTCGTCGTGCCGGCCGGTCTCGCACAGCGCGAGCACGTGCGCGGCCCGCCAGACCGGGAAGTACCCGTGCTGCTCGATCTGCCGGGTCATCCCGGAGGTGAACAGCTCCTCCAGCCTGCCCTTCTCGTACAGCAGCCAGAAGTACTGGCCCATCCAGGTCTGGCGCAGCGTCTCGCCCGGCACGGCGTGGCCGGCGGTGAGCTCCTCCACCATGCGCAGCGCCTCGCCCATGAGACGCTCCTCGGCGCGGCGGAAGTCGCCGTTCCACATGTCCATGACCGTGTCGAGCGTGCCCTGCAGCCAGGGGCCGAGCGCGCGGGGGTTGCGCGCCACGTGCCGGCGGTGGTCGTCCACCGTCCCGAGGGCGTCGCCGAGCAGCCCCAGCCTGAGCTGGTCGACGGCGAGCGCGACCAGGCCCTCGCTCTGGAAGTAGGCCGACCCGGCCTGGACGCCGGCCTCGCGGAGCCGGGCGGCGATGCCGAGCAGCTCCCTGGGGTCGGCGTGGTCGTACAGCGCCCACCGGCACTCGTTGAGCACCTCACAGCGCACCAGGCGGTCGACGTCCGCGGGCAGTTCCCGCAGGGTGGCGCGGGCGAGCTCGACGCCCTCGGGCGGGCCGTCGGGGACGGGATCGGCGGTGCTGCGGGCGACCGCCATGGTCTGCTTCTTGGCCAGGTGGGCCTTGAGCTGCAGGCGCAGCAGGGCGGCCTCGTCGCCCGGGTCGTGCTCCAGCGCCGCAAGGCTCTCGCCGATGAGGTGGATGAGCTGCCGGTCGACCTGGCCGGGGGCCGACCACCTGCGGGCCAGCCGGACGGCGGCCGCCGCGGCGAGCGTGGGCAGTCCTTCGGCGGCCTGGTGGGCCGACAGGTAGCGGCGGCCGGCCTCCTCCATGTCGCCGCCGTCGCTGAGGGCGTCCCCGAGCGTGATGAGCAGGCCGACGCGGGTGGCGGGGTCGCAGCGCAGCCGCAGGCCGTACTGGGCCCACTCCACGGCGGTCTCGACGCCGAACCCGCGCTGCTCGGCGCGGGCGGCGTCCAGGCACGCGGCGGCGGCGCGCTCCTGCGGGACATCGGATCCGGCGGCCCGGGCGTGCTGGGCGACGCGGACGGGAAGCGCGGGATCGGCCCAGCCGCCGGAGGCCATGCGGTCGGTCAGCGCCTCGAAGGCGCGGCGGTGCAGGTGGCGGGCGAGCGCCGGGTCGCGGTCGAGCTCGTCCAGGACGGCCTCGCGGGAGCGGTCGTGCGGGAAGCGCACCCGGTCGCGGCACTCCACGGCGCCGCCGGCGGCGGCGAGGGCCTGGGCGCGGTCGGCCTCGGCGGGCTCCAGGCCGAGCATGCGGGCCACCAGCGCGGCGTCGACGTCCAGGCCCAGGGCGGTGACCGCCGCGGCGGCCAGCCAGTGGAACGCGGGCCCGGCCTCGGAGCGGGGCGCGGCAGGGGCGGGGCGCAGGTCGCCGGCCTCGTTGAGGGAGCACAGCTCCAGCGGGACGCCGGAGGTGACCCGTGCGGCCCGCTCGATCTCGCCCGGCGTCGGCTCGCGCGGCCACACCCGGCCGAGCCACTGCGCCACCTCAGGCTGGGTGAGCGGTGCCACGGCGAGGGACTCCATGGCCTCCTTCCAGTGCGCGGCCTCGTCGCGGGTGGCGAGCAGGAACCCGGCCGGCACCGCGCCGAGCCCCCGCCTGACGTGCTGGAGCAGCTCCTCGGCGTACGGGCTGAGCAGGTGGGCGTTGTCGAAGCTCACCAGCAGCCCCCGCCCGGCGGCCCGGCGCACCAGGCCGGTGAGCAGGAAGGTCAGCTCGCGCGGGTCGCGTTCGTGGCCGGGGCCGGCGGGAGAGCCGGGCGTCCCCGCCGACATGAGCTTGCCGAGGGTGTCGCGTTCTTGGGTGCTGATCGGCTCGGGCGGGCTGGACGGGTCGCGCCGCAGGTGCGCCCAGAGCAGCCCGGCCAGCTCGCGCCACGGCTGCAGCCCGTCCAGGTCGCGGCACATCACGGTGACGGCCTCCACCCGGGCGCGGGCCGCCAGGCGGGCGGCCTCCCTCAGCAGGCGCGTCTTGCCGATGCCGCCCGGGCCGCACAGGGCGAGTGAGGCGGGTTCGCCCGCGCGCAGGCGCTCGACCAGGCGCGACAGCTCGGTGACCTCGCGGCGGCGGCCGACCAGGACGGCCGGGCCGCCGGTGCCGTCGGCCGCCTCCGCCGCGGCGCCGAGCGGGGCGCACACGTCGAAGCCGTGCTCGTGCAGCGCCAGCAGGTACTCGGCGGGGCGCGCCGCGTCGTCGCCGTGCGGGTCCCGGCGCCGCAGTTCGACGGCCCGCCGCGCGCCCGCCGGGCCGTCCTCGCGCAGGGAGGCAAGGAAGCGCAGCAGCCACACGGCCGTGGTGTCATCGCCGCCCTCGCCGATCGGGCCCTCGGACAGGAAGGCCGCCTCGTTGTAGCGGCCCAGGCGCAGCGCGACGCGGGCGACCAGCCGCACCAGCTCCTTGCGCTGGTCCTCCAGCTTGGCGCGGTAGGTCTCGCACACCCACGGCAGCGTCCATCCGGCCGACAGCGAGGCGAACGGCGCGCCCCGCCACTCGGCGGCGGCCGCGCGCAGCTCGGGCAGCGCGCCGGCCAGGTCGCCGTCGTCGTACAGCTCGCGTCCCCGGCGCAGCCGGGCCTCGAACCTGGCGGCGTCCACCGTCGCGGCCAGGTAGCCCGGCTCCCGCTCGACCAGCTCGTAGGCGTGCGACCACTTGGCGGGAGGGATGTCCAGGGCGCTGCCGGTCAGCGCCTGGCGCAGCCGCGACAGCGGGGGCGCCACGTCGGTGACCGGCCAGTCGGGACTCTGGCCGAGCGCCGCGGCCAGGTTGTTCTGCGGCACCGGGTTCCTGGCGGAGACGAGCATGGCCAGGGCCTTGGCCGTCTGAGGCAGTAATTTGCGCGCGGTTCCGTCGACGAGGATCGATACGTCACCGAGCAGGCGGATGTCGAATGTCGCCACGTCTTACCGAGGCGGTCGGTTCGCGATCGTCACGTCGGCGGCCTTTCCGCAAGGTCATCGCAAGGATCGGTGGCCACGATGGGCGGGGCGGGAAATGGTCCTGAACAGTCGTCAACGCTATGACCTGAGGTGAGCCCGTGGCAAGGATGGAGCGTGTTTCCGTCGGCGCGCTCGGTGAGGAGCGGCTGGAAAAGGTCAGGCAGGGAGTACGCCGGGAGCGGGACGCCGAATCGGGCAGGCCGTTGAGCGTGGCCATAATGGGGCAGGCGGGAGTGGGGAAGTCGTCGCTGCTCAACGCGTTGTTCGGCACCCGGCTGCCGGTCGGCGACGGCAAAACGGGAACGTGTGAGCCGCGTTGCATTTCCGTCCCCGGTAATTCCGGCCATATGTTGACATTTTGGGATATGCCTGGAATGGGAGAATCGCTGGCCGCGGATCCGGCATATCACGCCATGTATCGCGACCGGCTGGTCGAATCCGATGTCGTCATCTGGGCCCTCCACGCCGACAGCGCCTCCACCGCCGCCGACGCCCGATGCCTGCGCGCGCTCCTCGCCGGAGCCGACCGGCAGACCAGGGCCGAGCTGCTGGCCAAGTTGACCGTCGTCCTCACCAAGGCCGACACCCTCACCCCGCCGCCCTGGATCTTCGACATGCGCGGGTCGCACGGCGCGTTCCTGCCGAGCCCCGCGCTCGCCGACCGGCTTTCGGCCAGGGCCGCCCGGTTCGAGCGCGCCTTCCTGGAACCGTGGGCCGACCTGCTGGGCGCCGCCACCTACACCACGGGCGAGTTCGCGATCGGCGACGACCGGCTCAGCTTCGACGGGCACGCCGTCCGCTACCGCGGCCACTTCTCCGCCGAGGTGTGCGAGGCCTACCGCGCCGCCCACCCCGAACACGCCGAGGTGTTCTCCCGCCTGCGCGACGACCACCGCGTCCTGCCCTGCTCGGCGCTGTTCCGCTACAACCTCGTGCGGCTGATGGCCGGCGTGGTCAACAAGCTCGGGCCGGCGGCCGTCTTCCGCTTCCAGCGGCTGCTGGGCGACGTCACCGAGCTGGCCAGGGTGCCGGTGGAGGCGATGCGCGAATACGGCAACTTCCTGGTGTGGGACGGCGTGCGCGGCGTCAAGGCGTTCGACCTCGCCCGCTTCCCCTTCTGACGCCCATGATCGACGACGCCGACATCCTGCGGGCCGTGGACGAACGGCGCCGCGAAGACGCCGAGTACGCCACCCGGCTGGACTACGCCGTCCAGTACCGCGACGAGGCCGCCATGGAGCGGCTGATCAAGGACGCGGTCTCCCGTGAGCTCGGAGCGCCGGCCGAGGTGGGATCCGACGTGGTCAGAAGCGTGTGGAACTGGCTCGTCGGCCGCTGACCGCCCTCCGCCCCGCCCCCCGTTTCGCGCCGGACGACCGCGCCGTGACACCTGCGTGACCGGTATGTGATCGAATACCCGCCTGCGCCGCCCTCCCGGACCGCACGCGCGCCCCTGAATTATGGAAAGAATGTGGATAGAGACGGACTAGTACGTCCCAGCACCGGGGGAGGCGCGGAGCGTTGGGGATGCCCGGGGCCGCCGGCCCGCCTATGAGCCTGGAGGGCGTCGACCACGCCCTGCGCCGGCGCATGGAGGAACGCGACCGCGTCGCCGGCGACATGCTCGACCTGGACGACCACCCGAGCCACCGGCTGCTCAAAGGCATGACCCCCACCGGGGAGACCGCGCGCCGATGGGACCAGGCGCAGGTCACCCTGGTCAGGCTGTGGTGGCTGTTCGACGCCTACCGCCGCGTGCTCGACCTGGCCCAGGAGGCCAGGGCCGCGGGCCGGCCCGACCTCGGCCTGCTCACCGCGCTGCTCACCGGCCCCTCGGTGGAGCTCAAGCCCGACGACGTGCCCATCGAGAAGCGCTCCCTGCTCAGGGAGAAGGGCGAGTGGATCACCCTGGACCTCGCCCTCGCCGGGATGGACGGCGCCTACCGCGAGGTCGCCGAGCTGATCGGCGCCGTGGACGCCGCGTGGAACACCCTGCTGCCCGCGCTGGACGCCGCCGACGCCGCCCGCCGGGGCGCGCGCGAGGCCGCCACCTCCCTCGGCGCGCCCGACCCCGAGCTCGACCGGCTCGACGACACCGCCGCCCGGCTGCGCGCGCGGGTCACCACCGACCCGCTCGGATCGGCCGGTCTGCTCGGCGAGCTGGAGGCGCTCGGCCGGGCCGCCGGCGCGCGCCGGGCCGAGCTGGACCAGGCCCTTCGCGTGCGCGAGGAGTTCGACGGCCGCGCCCGCCGGCTCGCGGAGCGCATCGACGCGGTCGCCGAGGCCGAGCGGGAGGCGCTGCGCGTCCGCGACCTGGTCCTCACCAAGATCCAGTCGCCGTCGCTGCCCCAGATGCCCGACCAGGCGCCCACGCTGCGCGACCGGCTGGCCGCTCTGGACACCCGCGCGGGCCGCTGGCTGGAGCTGGCCGAGCGCCTGACCTCCCTCGAACGCGGCGTGGAGGAGGCGCTGGCCCACGCCACGCGCACCACCGAGTCGGTCGCCGGCCTGATCGGCCGCCGCGACGAACTGCGCGGGCGCCTGTCCGCCTACCAGGCCAAGGCGGTGCGCCTCGGGCACGCCGAGGACCTCGCCCTCGCCGGCCTGTACGGGGCGGCGCGGGACCTTCTGTGGACGGCGCCGTGCGATCTGCGGCGGGCGACCGTGGCGGTCGCCGAGTACCAGCGGGCCATCACTCGAATAGGAGCGGCCGGATGACCAGATGCACGCAACCCGGCTGCGCCGGGACGGTGGTGGACGGGTACTGCGACACATGCGGCATGGCGCCCGTTCCCGAGGCCGCGCGCTCGTCCCCGGGTTCGGCGCCCGCGCAGGCCCCACCCGGCGCGCCCCAGAGCCCGCCGGGCGGCCACTGGGCGCCCCCGGGCGCGCCGCCGGCGCCTCCCGGGTTCGGCAACTCCGGCCACCCCGGGACCGCCTGGCCCTCCGCGTCGCCGCCCAACGCCCCCGGCATCCCCAACGCCCCCGCGGGCGGCGCGGGACGCCCGGGCACGGCCTGGCCGTCCTCCGCCACCGGCGCGCCGCCCTCCGGCGTCGTCCCGGGGCCGCTGACCGCGCCCTCCGCCGGCATGCCCCCCGTCACCATGCCCACCGGCTCGGCGCCCAGCGGCATCACCGGCTTCACCAGCGGCTCGCGCCGCACCAGCAGCCGCTCCCGCCGGGGCATGCTCGGCATGGGGCTGGTCGAGGTGCCCCCGGTGCCCTACCGCGACCCCTCGGCGGTCGTGCTCTCCGACCCGGTCGTGCCCGAGGACCGCCGCTTCTGCGGCAACCCCGACTGCGGCAAGCCCGTCGGCCGCACGCGGGACGGCCGCCCGGGCCGTCCCGAGGGCTTCTGCCCGCACTGCGGCCAGCGCTTCTCCTTCACACCGAAACTGCGCTCCGGCGACCTGGTCGCCGGCCAGTACGAGGTCAAGGGGTGCCTGGCCCACGGCGGTCTCGGCTGGATCTACCTGGCCGCCGACCGCAACCTCGACGGCCGCTGGGTGGTCATGAAAGGCCTGCTCGACACCGGCGACCTGGAGGCGCTGGCCGCCGCCGAGGCCGAGCGGCGCTACCTGACGGCGATGGACCACCCGAACATCGTCAAGATCTTCAACTTCGTGAACCACCCCGACCCGGGCACCGGGACGATGGTCGGCTACATCGTCATGGAGTACGTCGGCGGCGAGCCCCTGCAGGAGATGCTGCGCAGGAGGCTGCGGGAGTCCGACAACCGCGAGGCGCTGCCGCTGGCCCAGGTCATCGCCTACGGCCTTGAGATCCTGCGGGCCTTCGGCTACCTGCACGACCGCGGCATGCTCTACTGCGACCTCAAACCGGCCAACGTCATCCAGGTCGAGGAACAGCTCAAGCTCATCGACCTCGGCGCCGTGCGGCGGGTGGACGACGCCGACAGCGCCATCTACGGCACCATCGGCTACCAGGCGCCCGAGATCGCCTCCCACGGCCCCTCCGTCGCCTCCGACCTGTACACCGTGGGCCGCACGCTCGCGGTGCTGGCCTTCCCCTTCAGCCCGACCAGCGGCGGCAAGAGCGCCCCGCTGCCCGACATGGGCCCCCGCCAGGAGTCCTTCCAGCGCTTCCTGCGGCGAGCGGCCGACCCCGACCCCGGCAGGCGGTTCCAGAGCGCGGCCGAGATGTCCGACCAGCTCGTCGGCGTCTTACGCGAGGTCAGGGCCATCGAGGACGGCACGCCGCACCCGGCGCAGTCGGGGGTGTTCGGCCCCGAGCGGGCCGCCGTGGGCACCGAGCTCGCCCCGGCCACCACCGGGCGCGCCTTCCCGGCGCTCGACCCCGCCGACGCCGCCTCCGCGCTCCCCGTGCCGCTGGTCGACCCGCTCGACCCGGCCGCCGGCCTGCTCGCCGGCCTCACCGCCGGCAACCCCGAGGAGCTGATCGGCCTGCTGGAGTCCGCGCCGCCCACCCCCGAGACCAGGCTCGCGCTGATCAGGGTGATGAGCGAGCAGGGCCGCCCGGTGCCCGACGAGCTGTACGCGGCCGTGGCCAGGGACCTGCCCGGCGACTGGCGGCTGTGGTGGTACCGCGGCGTCGCCGCGCTGGCCGCCGGGGACGCCGGCGGCGCCGCGCAGTTCTTCGACGGCATCTACTCGTGGTTCCCCGGAGAGGCGGCGCCCCGGCTGGCCCTGGCGTTCGCCCTGGAGCACCTCGGCGCCCTCGCCGACGCCGAACGGCACTACGCCGCCATCTGGCAGACCGACCGCTCCTACGTCAGCGCCTGCTTCGCCCAGGCGCGCATCCGGCTGGCCGCCGGCGACCCGCAGGGGGCGATCCGCGTGCTCGACCAGATGCCGCCCACCTCCATCCACCGCACCGCCGCCCAGGTGGCGGCCGTCGCGGTGGTGGTGCGCGGCCAGGCTCCCGCCGAGCCCGAGCTGGTCGCCGCCGGGGACCGGCTGCGCGACCTGAAGCTCGACGCGCGCGACCGCGCCGGGCTGGCCTCGGAGGTGCTCGAGAGCGCGCTCGCCCGGTTCGTCACCGGGCAGGCGGTGCCCGGCAACGGGACGCTGCTCGGCACCCCGCTCAGCGAGCAGGGCGTGCGCGGCGAGCTCGAACGGGTCTACCGGTCCCTGGCCCGCTCGGCCGGGTCCACCGAGGAACGCCACGCCCTCATCGGCAGGGCCAACGCCGTGCGGCCGAGGACGATGTGGTGAGCGGCCCGGAGACGAGCGGGGCAGAGGTGAGCGGCTCCTGCCCCGTGTGCGGCACCCACGTCCTGGCCGGTGAGGCGTTCTGCGAGCAGTGCGGGCATGACCTGTCCGCGGCCGCGCGGGTCTCCGCGCGGCCGGCCTCGCCGGGTTCGGCGCCAGGTGCCGCGCGGGGCTCGGCGCCGTCCTCGGGGAGGGCCTGCACCGTATGCGGGTCGGCCGCCATCGGGTCCGACGGCTACTGCGAGAACTGCGGCATGCTCCAGCCCACCGGCCGCGACCACGTGGAGATGGAGCTCGGCCCGATGGCCGGCGTCAGCGACCGCGGCCTGCGGCACAGCCGCAACGAGGACGCCATGGCGCTGCTCACGGCCGGCGAGGACGCCGTCGTCGCGGTCGTGTGCGACGGGGTGTCCACCTCGCCGCGCCCCGACGAGGCCTCCCAGGCGGCCGCCGACATCGCGGCGGTCACCATCGCCAAGCGCCTGGCCGAGGGAGAGGGCCCCGAGACCGCCACCCGCGAGGCCGTGCGGCTGGCCGCCGACACCGTCGCCTCCGCCGCCCGGCCGGGGGAGGACTCGCCCGCCTGCACGCTGGTGTCCGCGGTGGTCGAGCGGCGGCGGGTCACCGTGGGATGGGTGGGCGACAGCCGCGCGTACTGGCTGGGGGAGCATTCGTCGCTGCTGACCACCGACGACGCCACCCCCGGCACCCACATGCTCACCGCCTGGCTCGGCGCCGACGCGGGAGAGGTCGTGCCGCACGTCAGGACCTTCACCACCGACGGTCCCGGCGTGGTGCTGCTGTGCAGCGACGGCCTGTGGAACTACTACCCCGAGCCGGAGGCGCTGGCCGCCACGGCCCTGAGCGGCCCCTCTCTGGCGGTGGCGCGGCGGCTCGTGCGGCTGGCCAACGAGGCTGGGGGTCACGACAACATCACCGTCGCGGTGATCCCGTTCGGACAGGGGGAGCGGGGCGAGACGACGGTGGCATTCCCGAAGGAGACAAGTGACTGACTTCAGCGTCCGTGTGGACCAGAACAAGTACCTGCCCGCGGGGAGCCAGGAGGTCCACGGCATCATCACGGTCGAGGCGAGCGGCCCGGTGGACCGGGCGCCCGTCGCCGAGGCGGCCGAGGTGATCATCGTCGACACGTCGGGCTCCATGGCGTACGGCAAGATCACCGATGCCCGCAAGGCCGCGCAGGCCGCCATCGACACCCTGCGCGACGGGGTGTACTTCGCGGTGATCTCCGGCGACCACCAGGCCGAGGTCGTCTTCCCGCCCAACGGGCAGCTCGCGCCCGCCACCCCGCAGAGCCGGCAGGCCGCCAAGGACGCCGTCGCCCAGCTCCGAGCCGACGGCGGCACGGCCATGGGCCGCTGGCTGCGCCGCGCCGCCGACCTGTTCAGCGCCCACCAGATGAGCCACCCGGGCGCGATCCGGCACGCCATCCTGCTCACCGACGGCAAGAACGAGCACGAGCCCGCCCCCGAGTTCGACGCCAACCTCGCCTACTGCGCCGGCAAGTTCGTCTGCGACTGCCGCGGCGTCGGCACCGACTGGGTGGTGGCCGAGGTCCGCAGGATCGGCTCCACCCTGCTCGGCAGCGTGATGGACGTGCGCAGGCCCGAGGAGCTGGAGGCCGACTTCCGCGCCATGACCGAGGCCGCCATGGGCAAGACCGTCGCCGACGTCGCGCTGCGCGTGTGGACGCCCCGGGCGGCGACCCTCAATTTCGTCAAGCAGGTGTCCCCGACCCTTGAGGACCTGACCGGCCGCCGCACGGAGGTCGACGCGCTCACCGGCGACTACCCGACCGGCTCCTGGGGCGGGGAGACCCGCGAGTACCACGTCAGCGTGCGCGTGCCGGCCGGCAACGTCGGCCAGGAGATGCGCGCCGGCCTGGTCAAGCTGGTGGTGCCCGACACCGGGGAGGTGCTGGCCGGCGGCAACATCCTGGCGCAGTGGAGTGACGACCCGGTCCAGTCCACGCGCATCAACCCCAGGGTCGCCCACTACACCGGCCAGCAGGAGCTCGCCTCGCTGATCCAGGAGGGCCTGCAGGCCCGCAACGAGGGCGACCTGGACACCGCGACCGCCCGGCTCGGCAGGGCGCGCGGCATCGCCCAGCAGGCCGGCAACGAGGAGACCGCCAAACTGCTCGACAAGGTGATCGACGTCGACCCCGAGACGGGAACCGCCCGCCTCAAGCGCGTCGTTGACAAGGCGGACGAGATCGCGCTCGACACCCGTTCCGTCCGAACCGTCCGCATGCGCAAGGACCCGGAGAACTGAGGATGGCCATCTGCCCTGTGGGGCACGACTCCGCCGACGAGGAATACTGCGACATCTGCGGCGCGCTGATGTCGGGAAGCCCGGCGCCGGCCGCCTCCGGGGCGCCCGCGGGCCCGGCCTCCGGCGCGGCGTCCCCCGGGGCCGCGGCCGTTCAGGGCGGCGCGGCGACCGGCGACTGCCCCGACTGCGGGGCCGAGCGCACCGGCCGGTTCTGCGAGACCTGCGGGTACGACTTCGTGCTCGGCGGCGGCGGCGCGTCGTCCCGGTCCGCAGCCCCGCCGCAACCGGCCACGCAGACCGGCACGGGCGCCGCCGCCGCGCCCGCCCAGCCGTGGCAGCCGGCGCAGCCGGTGCGGGGCCCCCAGCAGGCGGCCCCGTCCTGGCAGCCGTCGCAGCCCGTGCAGCCCTCGTCGCGGTCCTCGTCGTGGCAGCCGTCGCCGCCCGCGCCGCAGGGCGCGAACGGCCC
>NZ_JBHTCG010000047.1:0-52927 GCF_042665155.1 Sphaerisporangium rhizosphaerae
CCGGCGGCGCGGACGGCGGCGCCGGGCGCCCCGACGACGCCCCCGGCGGCCGTCCGGGCGCGTCCGGCCGTTCCGACGCGCCCGGCGGACGTGCGGGCGGTTCCGGCCGTTCCGACGGGCCCGGCGGGCGTGCCGGCGGTTCCGGTCGTTCTGACGCGCCGGGTGGGCGTGCCGGTGGTTCCGGCCGTTCTGAGGCGCCCGGAGGTCGTGCGGGTGGTTCCGGCCGTCCCGACGCGCCAGGGGCACGCGGCGGGGCCGCGGGTCGTTCCGACGCGCCCGGCGGACGTGCGGGCGGTTCCGGTCGTTCCGACGGGCCCGGTGGGCGTGCTTCTGGTCGTCCCGACGGGCCGGGCAGGCGCACGGGCGGTCCCGGGCGTCCCGAAGGGGGCGCCGGGCGTCCCCGGGGAGCGAAGGGACGGCCCGACGGTCCCGGGCGCGCCCTCAGATCCGAGGGCGGCGAGGGCTCCGGGCGTCCCCCCCGGCCGGTCGGCCCCCGGGGCGAGGGCCCCTGGCGCCCATTCGGGCCCGGCCCGCGAAGGGTGCCGCCGCGAGGCCGCCCGCCGATGGGCCCCGACGACCCCGAGCGCCGTCCCGGGCTGCGCATCACCTGGAACCCCCGCCCGCCGGTGCCGCTGCGCCTGGGCAACCCCTCGCGCCGCATCAACATCGGCCTGATGGGGATGGCCGTCGTGCTGTCGCTGTTCGCCGGGCGCCTGGTGCAGCTCCAGGGCCTGGACTCCAAGGTCTTCGAGGCCAGGGCCGAGCGGCTGCGGGTCCAGGAGGAGACGCTGACCGCGCGCCGGGGTTCCATCACCGACGTCAACGGCCACGAGCTGGCCCTCACCGTCGAGGCCCGCGCGATCTCCGCCGACCCCACCAAGGTGCTCCCGGCCAAGCGCGACCAGGTCGCCGGGTCCCTGGCCGCGCTGCTGGGCGTCGACAAGGGCGTCATCGCCGCCAAGCTGGCGCAGCCGAAGACGCGCTACACGCTGCTGGCGGGCAACGTCCCCACGGCGACCGCCGCCAAGGTGCTCGACCTGAAGATCGACGGGCTGGCCGCGACGCCCCACTACGAGCGCCTGTACCCGGGCGGGAACCTCGCCGGCGGGGTCATCGGGTACGTCGGCGACGAGGGCCACGGCCTGGTGGGCTTCGAGCAGGTCTACGACAAGCTGCTGGCCGGGCAGGACGGCAAGCAGACCGTCGAGACCGGCGGCACCGGCCAGCGCATCCCCATGACGCGCAGCACCAAGCAGGAGCCGGTCGCCGGGCGCGGCCTGCGGCTGACCATCGACCGCGACATCCAGTGGGCGGCGCAGACGGCCATCGCCAAGCAGGTCCAGGCCACCGGCGCCCGCAGCGGCAGCGTCATCGTCATGGACGTGCGCACCGGCCAGGTGGTGGCCATGGCCAACGCCCCCGAGGTCGACCTCAACGACTGGGAGCGCACGCCGAGCCTGGGCAACCGCGCGGTGTCGGAGGTCTTCGAGCCGGGCAGCACCAACAAGGTCATCACGGCCGCGGCGGCCCTGGAGGCCGGGGCGGTCAGGCCCGAGACCGTGTTCGAGGTCGCCGACAAGTACCGCTGCGCCGACCGGGTGCTCAGCGACGCCCACCCGCACCCGCCCGAGAACCTGACCTTCACCGGCATCATCGCCGAGTCCAGCAACGTCGGCACGATCATGGCGGCCGACAGGGTCGGCGACCAGCCGCTGTACAACATGCTCAGGGCCTTCGGCTTCGGCGCCAAGACGGGCGCCGGCCTCTACGGCGAGGAGGCCGGGCTGCTGCCCAAGAGGGAGACCTGGTCGGGCAGCCAGCGGTGCACCATCGCCTTCGGCCAGGGCGTCTCGGTGACGGCCCTGCAGATGGCCAGCGTCTACCAGACCATCGCCAACGGCGGCGTGCGCGTCACCCCGCAGATCGTCGCCGGCACGGTCGACCAGCACCGCAGGTTCGTCCCGGCCAAGCCGGCCAGGCAGACCCGCGTCATCACCGCGCGCACGGCCAAGGACATCACGCGCATGCTGGAGGCGGCGGTGAGCGCCGAGGGGAGCACCGGCTCGCTGGCAGCCATCAAGGGATACCGCGTGGCGGGTAAAACCGGAACCGCCATGCGATACGACGAAAGCTGCCGAGGGTATTGCGGATATACCGCTACTTTTGTGGGGTTCACTCCCGCCGACGCGCCCCGGCTGGTGGCGCTGGCCGTGCTCCAGGCTCCGGAGAACGGCCACTTCGGTGGGGAGATCGCCGCACCCGTGTTCAAGGATGTCATGACGTTCGCGTTGAAGAGCCGCAAGATCCCGCCGACCGGCACGACCGCTCCATCGGTGCGCATGAGCACCGACGGGTGACGGGGGAAGGTACGCTCTCGCCCGTGCGTCCCCCGTCCATGCGTCCAAGGTCCTGCCCGGTCCGCCCGCTGTCCGGCCTGGCGGCCATGCTCGGCGCGCCCTCCGGCGGCCCCCGAGCGCCGCTCGCCGCGGTGACCGGCGTCACCATCGACTCCCGCCAGGTCCAGCGCGGCGATCTGTACGTCGCCCTGCCCGGCTCCACGGCGCACGGCGCGGCCTTCTCCGCCGCCGCCGTCGCCGCCGGGGCCGTGGCGATCCTGACCGACCCCACCGGCCGCGAGGCCGCGGTCGCGACCGGGGTGCCGGTGCTGGTGGTGCCCGACCCGCGCTCGGTTCTGGGCCGGGTCGCCGCCTGGGTGTACGGGCAGCCCTCCTCCGGCCTGCTGCTGCTGGGCGTGACGGGCACCAGCGGCAAGTCGACCACCACGTTCCTGCTGGAGGCCGGCCTGCGGGCGGCCGGGCACAGCACCGGCCTCATCGGCGGGGTCGAGATCCACGTCGGCGCCACGACCTTCCCGCCCACGCTCACCACCCCAGAGGCGACCGACCTGCAGGGGCTGCTCGCCCTCATGCGCGAGGACGGCGTCACCGCCGCCGCCATGGAGGTCTCCAGCCACGCCCTGGCCCTGGGCCGGGTCGACGGGGCGTCCTACGACGTGGCGCTGTTCACCAACCTCTCCCAGGACCACCTGGACTTCCACCGCGACCTGGAGGACTACTTCCTGACCAAGGCGCGGTTGTTCACCCCCGAGCTGTGCCGCGCGGGCGTCGTCAACATCGACGACGAGCACGGCAGGGAGCTGGTGGGCATCGCCAAGGTGCCGGTCACCACCTTCTCGGCCGCCGGGGCCGCAGAGGCCGACTGGCGGGCCCAGGACGTGCGCCTGGGGTCCGACGGCAGCACCTTCCGGGTGATCGGCCCGGGCGGCGTCGAGGCCGACGTGTCGGTGGCCCTGCCGGGTCCGTTCAACGTCGCCAACACCCTCGGCGCGCTCGTCACCCTCGTCGAGGCCGGAGTGCCGCTGCAGACCGCCGTGAACGGCGTGGGCACGGTCACCGGCGTCCCCGGCCGCATGGAGCGCGTGCCGGGCGCGGACGGCTTCCAGGCCATCGTCGACTACTCCCACAAACCGGGCGCCGTGGAGTCGGTGCTGCGGGCGCTGCGCGAGGTCACCTCGGGCAGCCTGATCGTCGTCCTCGGCTGCGGCGGCGACCGCGACCGGGGCAAGCGCCCCATGATGGGCGAGGCCGCGGCACGCCTGGCGGACGTCGCCGTGCTGACCAGCGACAACCCCCGCTCGGAGGATCCTCTCCGCATCCTTTCCGCGATGTTCGAGGGCGTCCTGCGGGTGCCGCGCCGCGAGCGCGCGCACGTCATCGTCGAGCCCGACCGGGCCGCCGCCATCGGCCTGGCCGTCGGCCGGGCCGGTCCCGGCGACGTGGTGGTCGTCGCGGGCAAGGGGCACGAGCAGGGTCAGTACGTCGACGATGAAGTGCTGCCGTTCGACGACAGGCAGGTGGTCGCGGAGGCCATCCGCAGACGGGACCGCATGTGATCGTTGTGCTTGTGCGAGGCTGATGTGAAAGCCGGGCCGGGCGCCCCGTGCGAGGCGCCGGTCCATCCCGACACGCACGGACAGCTTGTATGGAGAGTAGGGAAGACGAATGATCCCGTTGCCGCTGGCGAGGATCGCCGAGGTGACCTCGGGGGCCCTGGCGGGCAAGGCCGATCCCCGCGCCGTGGTCCGAGGACCCGTCCTGATCGACTCGCGCGCGGCCGAGCCGGGTTCGCTGTTCGTGGCGATCAGGGGAGAGCGGGCCGACGGTCACGAGTTCGCGGCCCAGGCCTGTGAGGCCGGCGCGGTCGCCGTGCTGGCGAGCAGGCCGCTGGACGTGCCCTGCGTGGTCGTGGCCGACGTCGTGACGGCGCTCGCCGACCTGGCGTCGGCGACGGTGGCCGACTTGCCGCACGCGACCGTCGTCGGCGTCACCGGGTCGGCGGGCAAGACCACCACCAAGGACCTGCTGGCCCGGCTCACCGGCCGCATGGGTCCCACCATCGCCCCGGCCGGCAACTACAACAACGAGATCGGCCACCCCCTCACCGTGCTGCGCGCCGACTCCGGCACCAGGTTCCTGGTCCTGGAGCTCAGCGCCCGCGAGGAGGGCCACATCGCCTATCTGGCGCGCATCGCCCCGCCCAAGATCGGCGTGGTGCTCAACGTCGGCACCGCCCACCTCGGCGTGTTCGGCGGGCGCGAGCAGATCGCCAAGGCCAAGGGCGAACTGCCCGAGGCGCTGCCCGCCGACGGGGTGGCCGTGCTGAACGCCGACGACCCGTTCGTGCGCGCGATGGCCGACCGCACCCAGGCCCGCGTCACCTGGTTCGGGCGCTCGGCCGAGGCCGGCGTGCGGGCCGAGGACGAGCGGCTGGACGAGCGCGGCCGGGCCGCGTTCACCCTGCGCACCCCCTCCGGCACCGCCGAGGTGCGGCTGCGCCTGTACGGGGCGCACGCCGTGGAGAACGCGCTGGCCGCCGCCGCGGCCGCCTACGAGCTGGGCCTGCCGGTGGCCACCATCGCCGAGGAGCTGTCGGCCGCCGAGCCGCGCAGCCGCTGGCGCATGGAGGTCACCGACCGCCCCGACGGGGTCACCGTGATCAACGACGCCTACAACGCCAACCCCGACTCCATGCGGGCCGCCTTCGACACCCTCGGCGTGCTCGGCAAGGACCGCCGCAAGTACGCCGTGATCGCCTCCCTGCGCGAGCTGGGCGACGAGAGCGACGAGCTGAACGAGGAGGTCGGCCGGGTCGCCGCGCGGGCGGGCCTGGAAGGGCTGTGGGTGGTCGGAGAGGCTCCCTGGCCGGTCCTGGCGGGCGCGAAGGGGGCGCCGGCCGTCCACGTGCCCGACGCGGCCGCCGCCGCCGCGGAGCTCGCGGCCAGGCTCGCGCCCGGCGACGTGGTGCTCATCAAGGGCCCGCGCGCCGCGGGCCTGGAGAAGGTCGCGCAGGTCCTGCTCGGCGGTGAGGCCCGATGAGGGACATCCTCGTCGCCGCCGCGGTGGCGCTGCTGCTGTCGATGCTCGGCACCCCCCTGGCCATCCGGCTGTTCAGCCGCCGGGGCTACGGCCAGAACATCCGCGAGGAAGGGCCCTCGGGCCACCACGACAAGCGCGGCACCCCCACCATGGGCGGCACGGTCATCGTGATCGCCGCGCTCATCGGGTTCGCCTGCTCCCACCTGGCCACGCTCACCCCGCCGACGGCCTCGGCCGTGCTGGTGCTGTTCCTGATGGCCGGCCTCGGCACGGTCGGGTTCCTCGACGACTTCATCAAGATCTACAAGCAGCGCAGCCTGGGCCTGCGCAGCGGCGCCAAGGCCCTCGGCCAGCTCATCGTCGGCGCGATCTTCGCGGTGCTGGTCGTCCAGTTCAAGAACAACTACTCGATCACGCCCGCCGAGACGCGCCTGTCGTTCCTGCGCGACTTCGGGCCCTCCATCGGCATCGTCGTGTTCACGATCTGGGTCCTGATCATGATCGTGGGCTTCTCCAACGCGGTGAACCTCACCGACGGCCTCGACGGCCTGGCCAGCGGCGCCACCGGCGCCGTCCTGACCGCCTACGTGCTGATCGGCAACTGGCAGCTGCGCAACAGCTGCCTGAACCAGCTCGGCCCCAACTGCTACTGGGTACGCGACCCGCTCGACCTGGCCGTGGTCGCCGCCGCCGTCCTCGGCGCGCTCGTCGGCTTCCTGTGGTGGAACGCGCCCCCGGCCAAGATCTTCATGGGCGACACCGGCTCCCTGGCCCTCGGCGGGGTGCTGGCCGGCCTGGCGATCACCACGCGCACGCAGTTCCTGCTGTTCATCCTGGCGGGCCTGTGCGTCGTCATCACCGCCTCGGTGATCATCCAGGTCGGGTTCTTCAAGATGACGGGTAAACGGGTGTTCCGCATGGCCCCGCTCCAGCACCACTTCGAGCTCAAGGGCTGGGCCGAGACCACCATCGTGGTCCGGTTCTGGCTGATCGCCGGCCTGTGCGCCGCCGCAGGGCTCGGCCTGTTCTACGTCGAGTGGATGCCCAAGGCATGACCATCTGCGTCACGGGTCTCGGGGTCTCGGGAGCGGCGGCGGCGCGCAGCCTGCTCCAGGCGGGCGAACGCGTCGTGGTGGTCGAGACCCGCGACGGCGAGCGCCAGCGGGCGGCGGCGGCCGAGCTGGCCGCCCTCGGGGCCGAGGTCCGCTTCGGCGGCGAGCTGCCCGCCGGCACCACCCTGGTGGTCACCTCGCCCGGCTGGCGGCCCGACCAGCCGCTGCTGGTGGAGGCCGCGGCCCGCGGCGTCGAGGTGATCGGCGAGGTCGAGCTGGCCTGGCGGCGCCGTCCCGCCGGCGCGGCGCCCTGGCTGGCGCTCACCGGCACCAACGGCAAGACCACGGCCGTGCGCATGCTCACCGCCATGCTCAGGGCGGCCGGGCACGCCGCCGCGGCGGTCGGCAACGTCGGCACCCCCATCATCGAGGCCGTCGCGCAGCCCTACGACGTGCTGGCGGTGGAGCTGTCCAGCTTCCAGCTCCACTGGTCCTCCACCGTGGCGCCGAGCGCCGCGGCCGTACTCAACGTCGCCGACGACCACCTCGACTGGCACGGCTCGATGGAGGAGTACGCCCGGGTCAAGGGCCGCATCTACCAGCGCGCCGGCGTGGTGGTCCACAACGCCGACGACGCCTGGTCCACCCGCCTGGCCGCCCCCTACGCCGCGGCGGCGGACGGGCCGGTGGGCGGCGGGCCGCGCACGGCCGGGTTCACGCTCGGGGTGCCCGGCCGCGGGCAGATCGGCGTCGTGGAGGACCTCCTGGTCGACCGCGCCTTCGTCGAGGACCCGCTGCACGCCGCCGAGGAGCTCGCGACCCTGGCCGACGTCCGGCCGTTCGCGCCGCACAACGTGGCCAACGCGCTGGCCGCGGCGGCGCTGGCCCGCGCGCACGGCGTCCCCGCCGCCGCCGTACGGCAGGGCCTGCTCGACTACGTGCCCGACCCGCACCGCATCGCCCACGTGGCGCGGGTGGGCGAGGTCGACTACGTCGACGACTCCAAGGCCACCAACCCGCACGCCGCCGCGGCGTCGCTGGCCTCCTACCCCTCCATCGTGTGGGTCGCCGGCGGCCTGCTGAAGGGCGCCGACGTCGGCGAGCTGGTGCGCCGCGCGGCGGGCCGGCTGCGGGGAGCGGTGCTCCTGGGCGCCGACCGGGCACGAATTCGTGAGGCACTGGCGCGACACGCGGCGAATGTTCCGGTCGTGGAGGTCGAAGGGCAAGACACTGGGGTCATGGACCGTGTCGTCACCGAAGCCGCCCGGCTCGCCTCCCCCGGGGACACCGTGCTGCTCGCCCCCGCCGGCGCCTCGCTGGACATGTTCGCCGACTACGGGGCCCGTGGGGAGGCGTTCGCGCGAGCCGTCCACCGCCTGGCGACCTCGGGCGTGCGATGAGCGACACCACGATCGCCCCCGGCGGCGCCAAGGGCCTTCCCGCCGGGTCCGCTCCCGGCGCGGGCGATGAGGGCCGGGGGTGGGGGCACGAGCGGCTCGCCGCGCTCGGCAGGCTGCTCGACCGGCCGCTGACCTCCTACTACCTGCTGCTCGGGTGCAGCGCGCTGCTGCTCGCGCTCGGCCTGATGATGGTGCTGTCGGCCTCCAGCATCAAGGGCCTGCAGGTCAAAGGCGACCCGTTCTACTGGTTTCTGAAGCAGTCGATGTCGGTCGGCATCGGGCTGCCGCTCATGTGGGTCTGCTCGCGCCTGCCGCCGCGGTTCTTCCGGCTCGCCGGCTACCCGCTGATGGCCATCTCGATCATCGCGCTGATCATGACGATCTTCCTTGGCCGCACCGAGCTGGGCGCCCAGCGGTGGCTCGACATCGGCGGGTTCTCCCTGCAGGCGTCCGAGCCCGCCAAGCTCGGCCTGATGCTGTGGGGCGCCGACCTGCTCGCGCGCCGGGCCAAGGGCGGCATGATCGAGTGGCGCCAGCTCCTGCTGCCGCTCATGCCCGGCACCGCGATCATCGCCATCCTCGTCATGGTGGGACGCGACCTCGGCACCACCGTCGTGCTCATGCTCATCTTCCTGGCGCTGCTGTGGGTGGTGGGGGCGCCGCTGCGGCTGTTCGGCGGCGTCCTGGCCCTGCTCACCATGGCCACGGTCATCATGATCAGCGTCGAGGGCTACCGTTCCGAGCGCATCGAGGGCTGGCTGGACGTCTGGGGCACCGCCTCGGGCGCCGGCTACCAGGCGGCCATGGGGCAGATCGCCATGGGCTCGGGCGGCTGGTTCGGGCTGGGCCTGGGCAGCAGCAGGCAGAAGTGGGGCCGGGTGCCGCACGCCGAGAGCGACTTCATCTTCTCCATCCTGGGCGAGGAGCTCGGCCTGATGGGCACCCTGGTGGTGATCGCCCTGTTCGGCCTCCTCGGGTACGCCGGCCTGCGCGTCGCCTCCCGCGTCAAAGACCCCTTCATCCGGCTGGCGGCCTCGGCCGCCGTGGCCTGGATCGCAGGTCAGGCCATCGTGAACATCGGCGCGGTGATCGGCGCGCTGCCGGTCACCGGCATCCCGCTGCCCCTGGTCTCCTACGGCGGTTCGGCGCTGTTGCCCACGCTCGCGGCGCTCGGCATGCTGCTGTCGTTCGCCAAACGCGAGCCCGGCGCGGCGGACGCGCTGGCCGCTCGTGGACCCGGGCCCCTGGCGAGGGCTCTAAGCTGGCTTGGCCTGGGTCGCCCACCGGCGGGGGTCCGTCGTCCCGAGCGGCGCAGGCCGACATCGAGGCACGCGGATTTGAAAGGACCGACATGAGGGTGGTCCTCGCAGGTGGCGGCACGGCCGGTCACATCGAACCCGCCTTGGCGCTGGCCGACGCGCTGCGCAGGCTGGACCCGGGCATCGGGATCACCTGCCTCGGCACCGAGCGCGGGCTGGAGACCAGGCTGGTGCCCGCGCGAGGCTATGAGCTGGCGCTGGTGCCCGCGGTCCCGCTGCCGCGCGCCATCACGCCGCAGTTGCTCACGGTCCCGGGCAGGCTGGCCGGGGCGATCAACGCGGCCGCCGGCATCATGGACCGCGTCCAGGCCGACGTGCTGGTCGGCTTCGGCGGCTACGTCGCCACGCCGGCCTACCTCGGCGCCAGGAGGCGCGGGCTGCCCATCGTGGTGCACGAGGCCAACCCGCGCCCGGGTCTGGCCAACCGGCTCGGGGCCAGGCTCGCCGAGCACGTGTTCACCGGCCACCCCGACGCCTCGCTGCCGCACGCCGAGTACGTCGGCATCCCGCTGCGCCGCGAGATCGTCGCGCTCGACCGGCTGTCCACCGGCGACAAGGCCAGGTCGTACTTCGGGCTGGAGAACGACCGGCCGACGCTGCTGGTCTTCGGCGGGTCCCAGGGGGCGCGGGCCGTCAACGAGGCGGCCCTCGCCAGCGCGCCCGTGCTGCGCCAGGCGGGCGTCCAGGTGCTGCACGTCATCGGCCCGAAGAACACCATCGAGGTCGAGCCGCCGCCCGGCGACCCGCAGTACGTGGTGCTGCCCTACGTCGACCGCATGGACCTGGCCTACGCCGCGGCCGATTTCGTGCTGTGCCGCAGCGGCGCGATGACCTGCGCCGAGCTCACCGCGGTCGGGCTGCCGGCCGCCTACGTGCCGCTGCCGCACGGCAACGGCGAGCAGAGGCTCAACGCCGCCCCCATCGTCGAGGCCGGGGGAGGGATGATGGTCGACAACGCCGACCTGACCGCCGACTGGATCCTCCAGCACGTGCTGCCCGTCCTGCGCGACCCCGAACGCGTGGTGCGCATGTCCGAGGCCGCCTCACGCATGGGACGAAAGGACGCCGACACGGTGCTGGCCCGCAAGGTGATGCAGGTCATCTCGGCCGGAGGCCGCCGATGAGCCTGGTCAAGCTGATCGAGCCGGTCGCCGCCACCGAGCTCGGCCGGGTGCACTTCATCGGCATCGGCGGCGCCGGCATGTCCGGCATCGCCCGCATCCTGCTCAAGCGCGGCGTCGCGGTGTCCGGCAGCGACGCGCGCAGCTCCCAGCTCGTCAGCGAGCTGCGCGAGCTGGGCGCCATCGTCCACGTCGGCCACGCCGCCTCCCACATCAAGAACGTCGACACCGTCGTGGTCTCCACGGCCATCCGCGACTCCAACCCCGAGCTCGGCGAGGCGCTGCGCCAGGGGCTGCGCGTCATCCCCCGGGCGGCGGCGCTGGCCGCCGTCATGGTCGGGCGCACGGGCATCGCCGTCGCCGGCACCCACGGCAAGACGACCACCACCTCGATGCTCACCGTCGCCCTGCAGAAGTGCGGGCGCGACCCGTCCTACTGCGTGGGCGGCCAGCTCGTCACCACCGGGCTCGGCGCCGACGAGGGCGCGGGCGAGGTCTTCGTGGCCGAGGCCGACGAGAGCGACGGCTCCTTCCTCATGCTGGCCCCGCAGGTGGCCGTGGTCACCAACGTCGAGGCCGACCACCTGGACAACTACGGCGACCCGCAGGCCGTGTACGACAGTTTCGCCCGCTTCGTCGAGCGCATCGGCTCGGTCCTGGTGGTGTGCGCCGACGACCCGGGCGCCGCGGCGCTGATCCCGCTCGCCCGTGCCCGCGACCTGCGCGTGCGCACCTACGGCGAGTCCGAGGGGGCCGACTTCCGGGTCACCGGCATCGCCCCTGACGGGTTCGGCGTCGTGTTCACCGTCGAGGGCAGGGGCGAGGTGCGGCTGGTCGTCCCGGGCCGCCACAACGCGCTGAACGCCACCTCGGCCCTGGCCGTCGCCGAGGAGCTCGGCGTCCCGTTCGACGAGTTCCGCGACGGGCTGGCCGCCTTCACCGGCGCCAAGCGCCGCTTCGAGGCCAAGGGCGAGGCCGCGGGGGTCGCCGTGTTCGACAGCTACGCCCACCACCCGACCGAGCTGGCCGCCGACCTGCGCGCCGCGCGCGACGTCGTGGCGACCTTCTCCGGGCCGTCCGGCCGGGTGATCGCGGTCTTCCAGCCCCACCTGTACTCCCGCACCCGCTTCTTCGCCGAGGAGTTCGGCGCCGCGCTCGGGCTGGCCGACGAGGCCATCGTGCTCGACGTCTACGGCGCGCGGGAGGACCCCGAGCCGGGCGTCTCCGGGGCGCTGGTGGCGGGCAAGGTGCCGCTGCCGGCCGGGCGCGTGGCCTACGCGCCCGACCGCGGCGCGGTCGCCGCCCTGGTGGCCGAGCGGGCGCGTCCCGGCGACATCGTCCTCACCATGGGCGCCGGCGACGTCACCGAGCTCGGCCCGCACATCGTCGCCGAGCTCGCCTCGCGGTGAGCCATCCGGCGTGGCGAACGGCCTTCGTCGTCCTGCTGTCCTTCGCGGTGGTGGGCGCGGCGGCCTGGCTGGTGTTCTTCTCGCCCGTCCTCGGCGTCCAGCGCGTCGCGGTGTCGGGCGCCACGGGGACCGCGGCCGACCAGGTGCGGCGGGCGGCGGCGGTCCCCGACCGCCAGCCGCTGGCCACCGTCGATCTCGAGCAGGTCCGCCGCCGCGTCGCCGGGCTGCGGCAGATCGAGTCGGTGAGCGTCGAGCGCGCCTGGCCGGGCACGCTGAAGGTCCGCGTCGTCCAGCGCCGGCCGGTGGCCGTGGTGGCCGTGCCGGGCCGGGCCGAGGTGGTCGACCGGCACGGCGTCGTCATCGAGACCGGGGATGCCGCGCCGGCGGGGCTGCCCTCGCTGCACGTCGACCGCTTCGTCCCCGGCGACCCCGCCACGAAGGCCGCTCTGGCGGTCGCGGCCGGGCTTCCGCCCGACCTGCGCCGCCAGGTGCAGACCATCCGGGCGACGACGACACAGGACGTGTCGTTGCGTCTGGGCGACGGCCGTACGATCATGTGGGGTGGTGCCGAGCGCACGAAGGACAAGGCCCGGGTGGCCCTCATGCTGCTGCGACGCCCCGCGGACGCCTATGACGTCAGCTCGCCCGATGTCGTGACGGTCCAGTGATGGGCCCCGCCGCCCGACGGGCTCCGGCAGGAGCGAAAAGGGACAGGCCGCGACACGCCGGACGAGCTTGCGGCGCGGTGAGTTGACCCTGGGGGAGGGGCAACCCTACTGTCCGTATCATTCCTCAGGTTGACATAACTCTAAATCTCAACTTGAGGGTGAGAGTTAAACAAGAAGGTCCGGCACCGTTTCGGGCTTCACGTAATGCAAGTAAACGAGCGGAAAGGCCCCTCGTCGTGGCAGCACCGCAGAACTACCTCGCGGTCATCAAGGTCGTCGGCATCGGCGGCGGCGGAGTGAACGCCGTGAACCGGATGATCGAGGAGGGACTCAAGGGCGTCGAGTTCATCGCCATCAACACCGACGCCCAGGCGCTGCTGATGAGTGACGCCGACGTCAAGCTGGACGTGGGCCGCGAGCTCACGCGCGGCCTCGGCGCGGGAGCCAATCCCGAGGTCGGGCGCAAGGCCGCGGAGGACCACCGCGAGGAGATCGAAGAGGTCCTCAAGGGCGCCGACATGGTCTTCGTCACGGCCGGAGAGGGCGGCGGCACCGGCACCGGCGGCGCGCCCGTGGTGGCCAACATCGCCCGCTCGCTGGGCGCGCTGACCATCGGCGTCGTGACCCGGCCGTTCAGCTTCGAGGGCCGGCGCCGGGCGATGCAGGCCGAGGCCGGCATCGAGACCCTGCGCGACGAGGTGGACACCCTCATCGTGATCCCCAACGACCGCCTGCTGTCGATCTCCGACCGCCAGGTCAGCGTCCTGGACGCCTTCAAGGCGGCCGACCAGGTGCTGCTGTCCGGTGTGCAGGGCATCACCGACCTCATCACCACGCCCGGCCTGATCAACCTGGACTTCGCCGATGTGAAGTCGGTCATGTCCGGCGCCGGCTCGGCGCTCATGGGCATCGGGCACGCGCGCGGCGACGACCGGTCGGTGGCGGCCGCCGAGATGGCGGTGTCCAGCCCGCTGCTGGAGGCCAGCATCGACGGCGCCCACGGCGTGCTGCTGTCGATCGCCGGCGGCTCCGACCTCGGCCTGTTCGAGATCAACGAGGCGGCCCAGCTGGTGTCCAACGCCGCCGCCATCGACGCCAACATCATCTTCGGCACGGTCATCGACGACGCCCTCGGCGACGAGGTGCGGGTCACGGTGATCGCCGCCGGGTTCGACGAGGTCGCGCCGTCGGAGAAGCCCGCGCCCCAGCCGGCCGCGCGCCCCCAGCAGGCCTCGCGCCCCGCGCCCGCCCCGGCGGCACCGGCACCGGCCGCACGCGCGGCGGCCTCGGCCTCCAGCGCGGCCAAGAGTGAGCCGCCGCGGGCCGAGCAGCGTCCCGCCCCGGTGCGCCCGCTGCCCTCGGCGCAGCCGGCCGCGGTGCCCGACCCGGCGCCCGCCGCCGACGCGGCGGTCTCCTCCTCCGTTCCGGCCGCCACGCCGTTCACCCGCGAGCCCGCCGCGGCCGAGACCGCCCAGGGTCCGCAGGCCGCTCCGGCCGCGCAGGCCGAGCAGCAGCCCCAGGGGCCGGTCTCGATCCCGCGGCCGGCTCCCGAGCCGCCGACGCCGATCACCTCCCGCGTCTCCGAGCCCGCCCGGCGCCGCCCGGTGGTCTTCGAGGAGCCGGAAGAGGAACTGGACGTCCCCGACTTCCTGAAGTGAGCCCGGCGCGCGCCGTCCGTCCCTGTGGGGGAGTGGTGGCGCGTGCCGCTCGCCGCCCGGCCCGGTGGCCGCCCCCTCCCGTCGGGCCCCGTCCCGTGCGGCCCCGTCCCGTGCGGCCGCGGTGAACGCTCCGCGCCCCGCCGGACCTCCGCCGGCGTGCGGCCCTCCGCGCGCCCCGACACCGCGAAACGATCGAACCCCCTCGTGAACAACCCCGACACCACGCGCCGCGACGAGATCGCGGCGGGCCTGACCGAGGTCGAGCGCCGCATCGCCGCCGCCTGCGCGGCGGCCGGCCGCGCCCGCCAGGAGGTCACCCTCGTCGCGGTGACCAAGACCTATCCCGCCTCCGACGTGCGCCTCCTTTCCGCACTGGGCGTCGCGCACGTCGGCGAGAACCGCGACCAGGAGGCGGCGCCCAAGGCCCGCGAGTGCGCCGGCCTGCCGCTGACCTGGCACTTCGTCGGCCAGATCCAGACCAACAAGGCCAGGTCGGTGGTGTCATACGCCGACGTGGTCCACTCGGTCGACCGTCCGCGGCTCGCCGAGGCGCTGAGCCGCGCCGCCGCCGGGGCCGGGCGGCGGGTCACCTGCCTGCTGCAGGTCGCGCTGGACGACGACCCGGGCCGGGGAGGCGTCGTCCCCTCGGGGGTCGCGGCGCTCGCCGAGGCGGTCGCGGCGTCCGAGGGGCTGGTCCTCGGCGGCGTGATGGCCGTCGCCCCCCTCGGCGGCGATCCCGGCCGGGCGTTCGCCCGGCTCGCGGAGATCTCAGCCGATCTGCGGACGGACCACCCCGAAGCGACGGTGATCTCGGCGGGCATGAGCGGAGATCTGGACCACGCGATAGCCCATGGTTCGACACTCGTGCGTGTCGGTACGGCGTTGCTCGGTCGCCGCAAGCCCTTCGTCAGGTAATGTCCCCCCGAGTGGACCATGATGTCCACAGATCCGAGCAGAGGTCGACAGCGGTGCCTTAGGTTGCCCTGGGTGCGGCGACCATGAGCAGGAGGACGACGTAGCGATGGCCGGCGCGATGCGCAAGATGGCGGTCTACCTCGGTCTCGTGGAGGACGACCGCTACCCGGATTACGGCAGTTACCCCGATGACGACGACTACACCGACGACTACGTCGAGCGGCGTCGCGGCGACGAGCGGGTGCTTGGAACGCCCCAAGAGGGCCAGGAAGAGGTCGAAAGCCCTGTTCCGGCCCCTCGAGCGGGGGCGGCGGTCGTGGAGCGCCGTACGACCGATCTGGCGCGCATCACGACCCTGCACCCCCGCACCTACAACGAGGCGCGCACCATCGGAGAGCACTTCCGCGAGGGCACACCTGTCATCATGAATCTGACTGAAATGGTCGACAGCGACGCGAAGCGTCTTGTTGATTTCGCGGCAGGTCTGGTCTTTGGCCTACATGGCAGCATTGAACGTGTTACCAACAAGGTGTTCCTGTTGTCCCCTGCCAATGTCGAGGTGACCGCCGAGGACAAGGCCCGAATCGCGGAACGAGGGTTCTTCAACCAGAGCTAGAGTTCCACCATGAGCAGTGAACGGCCATACATGGCCCACCCGGACCGAGATCGGCAGATCGGGATGGAGGAGGCAGGGCGCGACCGTGGGGATCGTTAGCGACATCTTGGTCACCGTCCTGTCCATCTACCTGGTCCTGCTGATCGGCAGAATGATCTTTGATGCGGTGCAGGCGTTCGCCCGCTCCTGGCACCCCCGGGGGGTAGTCCTGGTGCTGGCGGAGGCCACGTACACGGCGACGGATCCACCTCTCAAGTTCCTCCGCCGTTTCATTCCGCCCCTCCGGTTGGGTACGGTGGCCTTTGACCTAAGCTTCACAGTGCTGTTCATTGTGGTCTTGGTCATGATCCAAATCGTGTCCGCGCTTCCTTTTTGATCGGGTACCGTCCCCCGGACAGACTCCGAGCGCGCCAAGGAGACCGAAATGCCGCTGACGCCCGCTGATGTGCGGAACAAGCAGTTCAGTACGACCCGGCTCAGGCCGGGGTACGACGAGGAAGAGGTTGACGCCTTCCTGGACGAGGTCGAGGCCGAGCTCGACCGCCTCATCCAGGAGAACGAGGAGCTCCGGGCGAAGCTCACCGAGTGCTTGCGTGGCAAGGTGCCGGGTGGCATGGGCATGAGCATGGCGCCGGCCCCGGTCGCCGAGCCCAAGCCCGAGATGATGATGCCCCAGCCGGAGCCGATGAAGCCGCCGGAGCCGATGAGGCCCGAGCCGGTGCCCGTGGCCATGGGCATGCCCCCGGCCGAGGACAACATGGACACCGCCGCCCGCGTGCTCGCCCTGGCGCAGCAGACCGCCGACCAGGCGATCGCCGACGCCCGCCGCGAGGCCGACGAGACGGTGACCCGCGCCCGCCGCGAGGCCGACGAGGTCCTCGGCAAGGCCCGCCGCCAGGCCGAGCAGATCATCGGTGACGCGCGCGCCCGCGCCGAGACGCTCGAGCGCGACGCCCAGGAGCGCCACCGCCAGGCGATGGGCTCGCTGGTGCAGACCCGCGACGAGCTCGAGCGCAAGGTGGAGGAGCTGCGCAGCTTCGAGCGCGAGTACCGCAGCAGGCTCAAGCTCTACCTCGAGAACCAGCTCGCCGAGCTCAACGTCTCCGCCGAGGGCAGCGGCGCCTTCCCCGTCGTGGGCGCGCAGATGGGCGGGGCTCCGGCCATGTCCCACGCGGTCCAGCAGGGGGGCCCGCAGCAGCTGCAGGGCAACCCTGGCAACCCCTTCGCCCCCGAGCCCGCGCAGCACTCCGGCGCCTTCCAGGGAGTTGACGGCCCGCACAACGACCGCCGTTAGGGTAACGGGTCAGGGCAGTCACCGACCCGCGTCTGGGAGCACCTGTGATCTACGTCAGCGCCATTCTGGTCGTCCTCGCCTTCGGCCTTCTGGTCGCGGGCGTGGTGACCGGAACAGCGGTTCTGGTCATGTGGTCGATCGTGGTCAGCGTGCTGTCCGCGCTCTTCCTGATGATCGGGGCGCTGCTGCGGCGCCACGAGCTGTTCCCATCCGGCGGCAGGCCGGCGGACCTCGCTCCGCCGATGCCTCCGGTGGGCGTCGGCGTCGGCGGTGGCGTGATGGGGCGCACCGCGACGGTGGTCTCCGACCGTCCCGGAGCGATGCCCGGGGGCCCGCTGCGCGGGCCTTCCTCGCCCCTCGCCACCCCCATGGCCGCGCCGCACATGGCGCGCCAGACGACCACCATGGCTCCGCCGAGGGGTTTCCCCATGCCAGGGCCGCCCCGGGGGCCGGCCGCCGCGGGCGCGCGAGGCGGGCCGTCCCCCGAGGCGATCGTCCTGGTCGTGCCGGGGCGCAAGCGGTTCCACCTGCCCGGCTGCCGCCAGCTCGCCGGGCGCGACACCGAGGAGCTCACCTACGAGGAGGCGCGTGAGGAAGGCTTCACCGCCTGCACCACCTGCCTCCCCGACGGCTACAAGCCCCCCGCACCCCCCACCTCCGGCCGCCTCACCACGACGGCCTCCGGCCGCCCCTCCGCCTCGCCCTCAGAGCCGTCCGACGCTCCCGAGCCGTCCGACGCTTCCGAGCCATCCGACGGCCCCGGACCGTCCGACGCCTCCGCTTCCGAGGAGGCGGCCGCCGCCGCGACCTCCTCCCGCGCCGAGCCCGTCCGTCCGTCCTCTTCGAGACCCGGGCCGGGCGGCCCCTCCGGCTCCGCGACCCCGCGTCCCGAGTCCGGACGTCCGTCCGACTCCTCGCTCCTGCGTTCCGAGCCGGGTCGTCCGTCCGGCGCGGAGCGTGACCGCGCGGCGACGGACAAGCCTGAGTCCGGTCGCACGTCCGCCCCCCGGCCCTCCGCCGGGTCGGACCCGTCCGGCACCACCTCCTCCGGCTCCGCCAGGCCGTCCGGCTCCACCACGTCTTCCGGCTCCACCACGTCTTCCGGGTCCACCACGTCTTCCGGCTCCACCACGTCTTCCGGGTCCACCACGTCTTCCGGGTCCACCGCGTCTTCCGGGCCGACCAGGTCTTCCGGGCCCACCACGTCTTCCGGCTCTGCCGCGTCTTCCGGGTCCACCGCCTCCGGCGGGCAGGGGGCCGGCCGTGGGTCCGCGGCGGGGGAGTCCACGCGGTCCGCGCCGGGCTACCGTTCGGACGAGACGCGGCCGGTGTCCCATCTCCGCGGCGAGCAGAAGGACCGGGACGACCAGTCCCCCGGGCCCGCCGGGGCTCCCGCCCGGCCCGGGGCCTCCGACTCCGCCGCCGCACGCCCGTCCACCGCCTCCTCCCGGCCCTCGGTGCCCCTGCCGGTGCCGCCGGTGGTCCCGGAGGCCTCGACGCCGTTCCAGGCGTTCAGACGTCCCGATTCCGCCAAGCCGGTGAGCGGGCCGTCCACATCCACGAGCGAGCCCTCCACGTCCCCGAGCGCGCCGCCCGCCAAGCCGTCGGCCGCCTCCGCGTCCGGCTCCGGCACCACCCGGGACGGCAAGGACCAGGACGACAAGGGCACGAAGGACGACAACGACAAGAGCCGCACGTCCGGCGGCTCCGGTGCGCCCGCCTCCTCGGCCGCCTCTTCCGGCCGATCCGGCGGCGACGACGGGTCGGTGGTCGTGGTCGGCTCGCCGTCGCGCACCGGCGGGACCGGCGGCACAGGCGTCCCCGCGAAGACGCGCGAGAGCGGCGCCCCGGCGAAGGACGACAAGGAGCGGCGGCCCGGCGACGCGGCCGGCGCGTCGACGTCCGGGGCGAAGGCGACGTCCGGGACGAAGCCGGCGGGCGAGGTGAAGCCGGCGGCGGGCGAGCGGCCCGCGGACCGCGAGGCTCCCGAGCCGGCCGCCAAGTCCGCGGCCAAGCCGTCCACCGGCTCCCCGGCGGGCCCGAGGAGCGGCGCCCCGGCCAGGGACGACGACCCGTCCGACGACGACGGAGCCGACACCGCGATGTTCCCCGCCATCGGCTCCGCCGAGGCCGAGCGGCAGCAGGCCAAGGCCGCCGCGCGCCCGGCCGGCGACGCCTCCGGCAAGGGGCGCGGGCCGGCCGCGACGGACGACGGTTCCGGCGAGCGGGGCGGCGCTTCGACGGCCACTTCCGGCAGGCCGGCCGGTCCCTCGGGCAAGTCGGCCGGTCCCTCGGCCACGACCTCCGGCAGGCCCGCCGGCGCCTCGGCCGCGGCGGACGAGCGCGGCGACTTGGGTGGCGCGGGCGGGGCGCAGGCCGGGACGTCCAAGGCGAGTGGTACCTCCGGTACGTCCAAGGCGGGCGGCGCCTCCGGCACGTCGAAGGAGGGCGGTACGTCAAGCACGTCAGCCAAGAGCGGGGAGCGTCCCCGGCCGGGCATCGTCAAGGTCATCCCGGGCACCCGGCGCTACCACAGCGCCGCCTGCCCGCTGATCAAGGGCTCCGACCCCGCGACGCTCGAGACGATGTCGCGTGACGACGCCGAGGCCACCGGCCTCACCCACTGCTCGGTGTGCGAACACTACTGACCACCGTAAAAGTGCGGGCACAGGCCGGGACCACCCCCGGAGGGCCCGCGGGAGCGTCACGGGCCGTACTTGTATCCTGACGATCATGAAAGCGATCACGCTGGACAAGTACGGGTCGGCCGATGACCTCCAGGTCGTCGAGATGCCCGAGCCCAAGGTCGGCCCCGCTGAGGTGCTGGTCCGGGTGAAGGCCGCGGGCGTCAACCCCGTCGACTGGAAGCTCGCCGCCGGCTACCTCGACCCGGTCATGGAGGTCCGCTTCCCCCTGATCTCGGGCTGGGACGTCGCGGGGGTCGTCGAAGCGGTCGGCATGGACGCCGGGGAGTTCGCAGTGGGCGACGAGGTCTACGGTTACATCCGCAAAGACTGGGCGCAGAACGGCGCCTACGCCGAACTCGTCGCGGCTAACGTGCGGATGCTGGCCGCGAAGCCCGCCTCCCTGAGCTGGGAGCAGGCGGCCGGGGTGCCGCTCGCCGGGCTCACCGCCTACCAGTCGATCAGGCGCGTCGGCGTCGGACCCGGCGACACCGTGCTCGTCCATGCCGCCGCCGGAGGCGTCGGCGCATTCGGGGTGCAGATCGCCGTGGCGCTCGGCGCCCGCGTCATCGGCACCGCGAGCGAGCGCAACCACGACTTCCTGCGCTCCCTGGGCGCCGAACCCGTCACCTACGGGGAGGGGCTGGCCGACCGGGTACGCGGCCTGGCCCCGGACGGCGTCGACGCGGTCCTCGACTTCGTTGGAGGTGACGCGGTGGAGACGTCCCTGCCCCTGGTGCGGCGGCCCGACCGCGTGGTGTCCATCGCGAGCGGCGAGGCCGAGAAGCACGGCGGCCACCTGCTGTGGGTGCGCCCGGACCCGGCGGGCCTGGCGAAGCTCGCTGAACTGGCCGACGCCGGCAAGCTCACCGCCCACGTGGAGCACACGCTCCCGCTGGAGCAGGCTGCCGAGGCGTGGCGGCTGAACGAGTCCGGCAGGACCCGCGGCAAGATCGTCCTCACCGTCTGACCGCCGTCCCGCCGTCCTCACCCCCGTCCCCCCGTCGCGCCATTGCGCCGCGAGGGGAGGTCGGCCACCGGCATCTCGTCCGCGAGACCGGTGCCGCGGAGTTCGGCACCGGTCCCGAGCTCGGCTCCGCGCGTGGTTCAGGCTTCCACAGCGACGTGGCCTTCGCCGCCTCCTGAGTCGATCACCAGGTTGACGCGCATGTTGCCGCGGGTGGCGTTGGAGTACGGGCACACCTGGTGGGTGGCCTGCACGAGGTCGTGGGCCGCTTCGGGGGAGAGAGCCCCGGGCAGCTCCACGCGCAGGATGGCATCCAACTGGTAGCCGCCCTTGCCATTGGGAGACAGCCCCACCTCGGCGGTGACCGACGCCTCAGAGGCGTCCAGGTTCTTCTGGGCCGCCACCAGTTTCAGCGACGTCGCGAAACACGCGGCGTACCCCGCCGCGAAGAGCTGCTCGGGGTTGGTGCCCTCGCCGTCGCCGCCCAGCTCCTTCTGCAGCGCGAGCTGGACGTCCAGTCTGCCGTCGGAGGAGACCGCCCGCCCGTCACGGCCGGTGGAGGTGGCGGTCGCGGTGTAGATGCGCATGTTGCTTCCTTCCTTGGTGCTGCTCAGCGGATTGACGCGGGACTGATCGGCTCGCGGCGATGACCGGAGGCCCTGTTCTCCCTGACCCGCCCATCCGCCGGCGACGATGTCGAGCGCCGTCGGCGGCGCCGCCGGGAGCAGGCGCTGTTTGAGCACGGCCGACGGCCGTGGTCATCGACGAGTGCTCTGGCCGATAGCGGACCGTTCGGTCCGGACTGATCGGTCCATTGTGATGATCGGCGCGATACTGTGTCAACAGGCAGATTCCGCAGCCCTCCGAGAACATGGAAGGAACCGACGACGGTGACGCGTAGACCGGCGCCCGGCACCAGGCGGCGCATCCTCAAGACGGCGGCCCGCCTGTTCGGGGAGCAGGGAGCCCGTGCGGTGGGCATGCAAGAGGTCGTCGCGGAGACGGGGCTCGGCAAGAGCGCGCTGTACCGGGAATTCACCGGTAAGGACGATCTGGTCGCCGCGTGGGTGCGCGAGCTCGACGCCGAAACGTGGTCGCGTATGGATCACGAGCTGGCCCCTTACGAGGACGACCCCGCCCGCCGGCTCCTCATGGTCGTCGAACTCGCGCAGGACGGTGTGCGAGCCCCCGGCTTCCACGGGTGCACCTTCTACAACACCTCGGCGGAGTTCCGCGACCCCGCACACCCCGGCCGCCAGGAGGCCGTCGCCCATCTCGACCGGCTACGCCGGCGTCTGCGTGCCCTGGCCGAGGCCGCGCACGCCACCGACGCGGACGCCCTGGCCGACATGCTGATGCTCATCATCTCCGGCCTCTACGCCAACGCCGCCACCCTGGGCCCGACCGGCCCCGCCGCCCGCGCCACGGCCGCCGCCAGAACCCTGATCGACCAGCACATCCCGCACCGCCGGCGTGGCAGCCCTGACCTCTGAGGCGGCGCGCTCGGGCACACCCGATGGCGGCATGCCACCCCGCTGACTTCCCGTGTGGGGCGAGATGAGGTATCCGGCGTGGACGGGACGGCGGGGTGGTCGATCCTTGTCAGTTCTTGCGGGCGACGGCGCCGTAGAGCCATTTGGTGGCGGCGGGGGCGGGGTCGTCGGGGTCGGGGTGCCAGGCGTCGATGGTGACCAGGCCGGGGTCCACCAGGTCGAAGCGGTCGAAGAAGCGGGCGACCTCGGCGTGCTCGCGGAAGTAGATCGGCGTGGGGGTGGCGGCGTAGACCGACTCGATCTTCTCGACAGCTTCGCGGGAGTGGCCGTCGCGGGTGACGTGCGTGGCCGCGATGTGGCTGCCGGGGGCCAGGGCGTCGTACAGGGTGCCCATGATGCCCTCCCGCTCCTCCATGGTGAGGAAGTGCGTCATCGCGATGAGCAGGACGCCGACGGGGGCGTCGAAGTCGATGAGCTCGCGGGTGTCGGGGTGGCCGAGGACGCCCTCGGGGTTGCGCATGTCGGCGCCGGCGACCCGGGTGTTGCCGTCGGTGGCCAGCAGCGCGCGGCCGTGGGCGAGGACGATGGGGTCGCGGTCGACGTAGACGACGCGCGCGTCGGGGATGACCGACTGGGCGATCTCGTGGGTGTTGCCGGCGGTGGGCAGACCGGAGCCGATGTCGATGAACTGGCGGATGCCCTGGCGGGCCATGTGCCGCACGGCACGGCGCAGGAAGGCACGGTTCTCCTGGGCGAGCAGGCGGATCTCGGGCATGGCCTGCTCCACGCGGTCCACGGCGGCCCGGTCCACCGCGTAGTTGTCCTTGCCGCCGAGGTAGTAGTCGTACATCCGGGCGACACTGGGCCGCGTGGTGTCGATGTCCGCGGGGATGGAGGGGTCCAGGTCGGCCAAGGCGGTCTCCGTCGGTGTCGTGCGGAGGCCGGGGTGTGCGGCGGGGCCGTCACGCCCTGTCAGGAGGGCATCCGCTTCCTCGAAATGGGCTGGTTCATACCTTAGGACCTGTCCGATCTTGACGGGGCCTGTTTCCGCGGCCGGTGAGGCTCTCACCCGTCCGGCGCGAACGCGGGACGTAAGGACGAGCCGTTGATTTGCCGATCATGCCGTAGGGACCAGGGCGTCGGACGGGGGGAGTGGGCCCCGGCGTCGCATGATCGGGGCATGCGCCAAGTGAGAGCCGTCCTGGCGGCACTGCTGGCCGGGACCGTGACCCTGCCGTTGTGCACCGCCGTCCCCGCTCGCGCGAGCGGGTCGTCGTACATCCGTGCCCGCGCAGGGGAGCCGTCGTCCGCGCCCGTTCCCGCTCGCATGAGCGGACGGCCGTACGGCGTCGCGGCCACGTCGCCGTCTCTGCCGGGTCCCGTTCGAGGAGGCGAGGCGGACACGCCGGAGGACTGTCCGGCCGACGCCCTCTGCGGGACTCTGCGCGTGCCCCTGGACCAGGAGGATCCGGCGGCCGGCACCACGGCCGTGGCCTACCGGCTGGTGTACAGGCGGGACAGGTCGCGCGCGGCCGAGGGGACGATCCTCCCCAACCCCGGCGGGCCGGGCATGGCGGTCATCGGGCACCGCGACTACACCGGACGATATCGGGACCTGCTGGAGGACCACGACCTGTTGCTCGTCGATCCGCGTGGCGTCGGCAGGTCCGATCCGCTGACCTGCCGGTCGGCCGGATGGAACGGTCTGCGCGGCACGCACGCGGCGGCGGTCGCCGCCGCCAGGGCGTGCGGCCGTGAGCTCGGACCCACCCTGCGGCACTACACGACGGCCGCCGCCGCGGACGACATCGACGCCGTCCGCGCGCACCTGGGCATCGACCGGCTCGACCTGCTCGGCCAGTCCTACGGGACCTACCTGATGACGGTGTACGCGCGCCGGCACCCGCGCCATGTCCGTTCCATCGTGCTGTCCGGGGCCTACCCGCTGCGTTTCGACATGCTGGGCCGGCCGTCGGCGCACGCCATGCGCAGAGCCCTGCGCCTGCTGTGCCACCGCTCGGGCGGCGCGTGCGACGGGGGAGAGGTGCTGGGGGACCTGTCGACCATGGCGGCGCGGCTGGACGAGCATCCCGCGCGGTACGGCGCGGGCGCCGTCCTGGACGAGACCGCGCTGGCGAGCACGGTCTACAAGCTGACCTCCGGCCATGTGGACCGGCTCGGCCGGCTGCCGTCGGCGCTGCGCGCGGGCGTCCACGGGGACCTCGGCCCGCTGGAGGAACTGGCGGAGCAGGTGCGGCCGATCAGCGGGTCATCCGGCGGCGGTCGCTTCAGCATGCCGATGTACGTCACCATCGCCTGCAACGACTACCCGGTGCTGTGGGACCGGCGCGCCCCGGTCCGCGCGCGGGCCCGGCAGTTCGGGGCGCTGCTGCACCACCTGGAGGCCCGGGACTACCGGCCGTTCAGGCCGGCAGCCTGGGTCCACGGCATCGCCGACCTCGGCGACCTGTGCGTCGGCTGGCCCGATCACCGGGAGCGGGCGCGGGTGCGGCTCGGCCGGGCGCCGGACGTGCCCGTGCTGGTGCTGACCGGCGAGCTGGACACCGGCACGCCGACCGAGGAGGCGCTGCAGGCGGCCGACCAGTACCGCCGCGCCGAGGTGATCGAGGTGCCGAGCGCCGGGCACGTCGCCGAGAACGACCGCAGGGCCGGGGCGTGCGTGGTGTCCCTGGAGACGCGCTTCATCCGCCACCGGCACATCGCCGACCCCGCCTGCCTGCGCCACATCCCACCCGTCCCGGTCGACTCCGTGAACCACCCTCTGACCTGACCGGCCATCCCGTCCCCGGTCCGCATAGCGATGGTGCGGACAATTCGGGCGGACGTTTTTGGTCGATCATCCCCATCCGTGTCGTGCCGCCGTCGCTGGCAGCGTGAGAGGCGGGGGATGCGCGCCATGCCGGCGCGGCCTCCCCGGCGACGGAAGGGGCCACGGAGTGCAGGTCAGGGCGAAGGCCGGCGTGTCGGTCACGGGGCTCGGCGCCACGACGCCGCTCGGCGGTGACGTGCCGGGCACGTGGGAGGCGATGCTCGGGGGACGGTCCGGCATCGGGCCGATCGAGGAGGCGTGGGCACAGGGCCTGCCGGTCCGCATCGCGGGACGGATGGCGGCCGACCCCGCGGGCGTGCTGGGACGGGTCGCGGCGCGCCGGCTGGACCGCTGCCAGCAGGCCGCGCTCGTCGCCGCCCGGGAGGCATGGGCGGACGCCGGAGCGCCCGCGGTCGAGCCGGAACGCCTGGCGGTGGTGATCGGCACGGGAGTCGGCGGGATGCTGACGACGCTGGGCCAGGACGATCTGCTGGAGGCGTCCGGGGCCCGCAGGATCTCGCCCTACACCGTGCCGATGATGATGCCGAACGGCCCGGCGGCCGTGGTGAGCATGGAACTCGGCGCCCGGGCGGGCGCCCACACCCCGGTGAGCGCCTGCGCCTCCGGAGCCGAGGCGATCGCCATGGGGCTGGACCTGATCCGGCTCGGCCGCGCCGACGTGGTCGTGGCGGGCGGCGCCGAGGCGTGCCTGCATCCGCTGACCTTCGCCGGATTCGCCCAGGCCAAGGCGCTGTCGCGGCGCAACGACGCCCCTGCCGAGGCCTCCCGCCCCTTCGACGCCGCCCGGGACGGGTTCGTCCTTGCCGAGGGGGCGGCGCTGGTGGTCCTGGAGTCCGCGGACTTCGCCGCCGCGCGCGGCGCCCGGGCGCACGCCACGCTCGCCGGGGCGGGGGTCACCTCCGACGCCGGCCACATCACCGCGGCCGACTCCGCCGGGCAGGTGCGCGCCATCCGGCTGGCCCTGTCCTCGGCCGGCCTGACCGGGGCCGACATCGGGCACGTCAGCGCGCACGCCACCTCTACCCCGCTCGGCGACGTGACCGAGGCGGAGTCGATCTCCGAGGCGGTGGGCGCCCACCCGGCGGTCACGGCCACCAAGTCGATGACCGGGCACCTGTGCGGGGCGGCGGGGGCGCTCGGCGCGATAACCACGGTGCTCACCCTGCGCGAAGGCGTCATCCCGGCCACCCGCAACCTGAACGACCTCGACCCGCGGGTCAAGCTCGACGTGGTCACCGGCCGCCCCCGCCACGGCCACTGGACCGCCGCCCTCACCAACGCCTTCGGCTTCGGAGGCCACAACGCCTGCCTGCTCTTCACCACCCCGCAGTCCGATGGCGGGCGCTGAACGCTTCTTGAGGGGACGGTCGTCGATGCGGCGCGGCGATAGATTCCTCCGGGGTCGTGTCGATTTGCGGGCCGCTCGTTCGACCTGTGGGTGCGAGGGCCGAGAGGCGGCCCCGGCGGAGGAGGAGAACGCGATGTCGAAGTACCTGCTGGTCATGCGGGGCACCGACGAGTCGAACGCGGCCATGATGGCCGACATCGACGAGATGATGGCCACGACCCGCCGGTTCATCGAGGAGATGGTCAAGGCCGGCGTTCTCCTCGCGGCCGAAGGGCTGGACGATCCGGGCCAGGGCGTCGTGGTCGACTTCGGCGGCGAGGCCCCGGTGGTCACGGACGGGCCGTACGGCGAGACCAAGGAGCTGTTCGGCGGCTTCTTCCTGCTCGACGTCGCCTCGAAACAGGAGGCGGTCGAGTGGGCCAAGCGGGTCCCGGCTGCCCGCGGGTCCAAGATCGAGGTCCGGCGGGTGCCCGGGAGCGACGAGGTCCCGCAGGTCGACCAGTGATCACCGGGGACCGGGCCGGGCGCGCGAGCAACGGCCGGATCTGATGAGCACGGCCGATGTCGAGGCCGTCTGGCGGATCGAGTCGGCGCGGATCGTCGCCGCGCTGACCCGGTTCACCGGCGATTTCGGGCTGGCCGAGGACGCGGCCCAGGAGGCGGTGGCCGAGGCGCTGGTGTCGTGGCCGCTCGCCTCTCCGGCGAGTCCGGCCGGCTGGCTGATGGCCACGGCCCGGCGGCGGGCGATCGACGCGATCCGCCGCCGGGCCGCCCTCCAGGACCGGTACGCCCTGCTGGCCGCCGACGTGGCGGCCGACTCGGCGGTCGACGAAGAGATCGATCCCGACGAGATCGATGACGACGTGCTGGCGCTGATGTTCGTCAGCTGCCACCCGGTGCTCTCCCCCGAGGCCCGGGTGGCGCTGACCCTGCGCGTGGTCGGCGGCCTGTCCAGCGAGGAGATCGCCCGCGCGTTCCTGGTACCCGTGCCGACCGTGCAGGCCCGCATCACCCGGGGCAAGAAGACGATCGCGGCGGCCGGGGTGCCGTTCGAACTCCCGCCGGCGGCCGAGCGCCGGGAGCGGCTGGGCGGCGTGCTCAGCGTCCTCTACGTGATCTTCGCCGAGGGGTCGACGGCCACGTCGGGCGACCGGCTGCTGCGCCCCGACCTCGCGTACGAGGCGATCCGGCTGGCCCGCACGCTGGCCGCGCTGCAGCCGGACGAGCCGGAGGTGCACGGTCTGCTGGCGTTGTGCGAGCTGACGGCCGCGCGTTTCCCGGCCCGGACCGGCCCGGACGGTTCGCCCGTGCTGCTCGACGAGCAGGACCGGCGGCGGTGGGACTTCTCGGCGATCCGCCGCGGGCTGGCCGCGCTGGCCAAGGCGTCCACTCGCGGCCTCGGCCCCTACGGCCTGCAGGCCGCGATCGCCGCCACCCACGCGTCGGCGCCCTCGGTCGAGGCGACCGACTGGGAGCGGATCGTGCTGCTCTACGAGGCACTCGGCCGGGTCGCACCCTCGCCGGTGGTCGAGCTCAACCGGGCCGTCGCCGTCGCCATGGCCTCGGGCCCGGCGCGAGCCCTGGCCATCGTGGACGAGCTGGTCGCCTCGGACCGGCTCCCCGGTTCGCATCTGGTCCCGACGGTGCGCGGTGAGCTGCTGGCCCGGCTCGGACGGCGACCGGAAGCGCGCGCCGAGCTGGAACTGGCGGCCCGGCTATGCGCCAACCAGCGCGAACGCTCAGTGCTCCTCCGCAAGGCGGCCACACTGAGCTGACCTCTCCGGCTCGGCCGGAGATGTGCCGGCGCCCTCACCGATTCGGCCGAAGTGAGATGTCCGGCGCAGGGTCGATACTGATCTACATCGTAAAGGGCCCCGGGACGTGTGTTCCGGGGCCCTCGACACGGTGCGGGTCAGCCGCTGGTGCGGGTGAGGTGGAAGGTGAGGCCGAGGTCGGCGTCGTGGTGGGCGGGGAGGTCCTGCGGGGGAGCGCCTTCGGTCAGGGAGGTGGCCAGGACCTCCTCGGCGAGTTTGGCGCCGCCGGTGCGCAGGGCCTCGGCGAGGTCGCCGGAGGCGGTCCACCACAGGTCGATGCGGTCGGTGATGGACAGGCCGCTGGACTTGCGGGTGTCCTGCACCAGGCGGATGACCTCGCGGACCAGGCCCGCGCGCATCAGCTCGGGGGTGACCGCGAGGTCCAGCGCCACGGTCTCGCCGGTGCCGGTGCCCACCGCGCCGCTCTCCACCGCCCAGCCGGCCCGCGGCTGCTCGGTGATGATCACCTCGTCCGGGCCGAGGTCGACCGGCTCGCCGTGCACGACCACCGTCGCCGTCCCGCCGCCGCGGATGCCCGCGGCCAGCTCGGCGGGGTCGGTCGCGGTGAGGGCGGCGGCGATGTCCTTGGTGTCGCTGCCGAACCGCTTGCCGAGCGCGCGGAAGTTCGGCTTGACGGTGAAGGACACCAGGTCGGCCGAGTACGCCGACAGGTCCTCAAGGGCCTGCACGTTCAGCTCGTCGGCGATCAGCTCGCGCAGCGAGCCGGGCAGCGACGACCACCGCGGGCTGCCGACGAGCGCGCGCCCGAGCGGCTGGCGGGTCTTGACCCCGCTGGACGCGCGCGCCGACCTGCCCAGCTCGACCAGGCGGCGCACCAGCGCCATCTGCTCCGACAACCCGGCGTCCAGCAGGTCCTCGCGCACCTGCGGCCAGGTGGTCAGGTGCACCGACGCGGGCGCGTCGGGCGCGCGCAGCACGTCCCACACGTGGTCGGTGATGAACGGCACGAGCGGCGCCAGCAGCCGGGTGACGGTCTCCAGGCACTCGTACAGCGTCGCGAACGCCGACTCCTCGCCCGACCAGAAGCGGCGGCGCGACCTGCGGACGTACCAGTTGGACAGGTCGTCGAGGAACTCGGTGAGCCGCCGCCCGGCGCGGGTGGTGTCGAACGCCTCGAGCGCGTCGGTGACCTCGGCCACCGTGCGGTGCAGTTCGGCGAGCGCCCAGCGGTCGATGAGCGGCCGCTCGGCGTGCGGCGGGGCCTCGGCCAGCCGGGACGGCGACCAGGACTCGGCGTTGGCGTACAGCGTGAAGAAGGAGGTGGTGTTCCAGTATGTCAGCAGGACCTTGCGGACGATCTCCTCCAGCGCGGCGTGCCCGACCCTGCGCGGTGACCACGGGGACCCGGAGGTCGCCATGAACCAGCGCAGCGCGTCGGCGCCGTGCTGGTTCATCAGCGGGATCGGCTGCAGCACGTTGCCCAGGTGCTTGCTCATCTTGCGGCCGTCCTCGGCGAGGATCAGGCCGAGGCACAGCACGTTCTCGTAGGAGGACCGGTCGAACACCAGGGTGCCGACGGCCATCATGGAGTAGAACCAGCCGCGCGTCTGGTCCAGCGCCTCGCAGATGAACTGGCCGGGGTAGGCCGCCTCGAAGGCCTCCTTGTTGAGGTGCGGGGCGCCCCACTGGGCGAACGGCATCGAACCGGAGTCGTACCAGGCGTCGATGACGTCGGGAACGCGCCGGGCCTCGTCGCCGCACACCGGGCAGGGGAAGGCGACGTCGTCGACGTACGGCCGGTGCGGGTCCAGCGCCGACAGGTCGCGCCCGGCGAGGTCGCCGAGCTCCTTCAGCGAGCCGACGCAGGTGACGTGCGACTCGTCGGTCGTGCACACCCACAGCGGCAGCGGCGTGCCCCAGTAACGCGACCGGGACAGGGCCCAGTCGACGTTGTTGCGCAGCCACTCGCCGTAGCGGCCCTCCTTGATGGTGGGGGGGTACCAGGCGGTGCGCTCGTTCTCGGCGAGCAGGCGGTCCTTGATGCGCGTGGTGCGGATGTACCAGGACGGGAGCGCGTAGTACAGCAGCGGGGTGTGGCAGCGCCAGCAGTGCGGGTAGGCGTGCTCGAAGTGGTCGCCGCGGAACAGCAGGCCGCGGGCCCGCAGGTCGTCGGTCAGGCCCTCGTCGGCGTCCTTGAAGAACTTCCCGCCGACCTGCGGCACGTCGGGCAGGAACCGCCCGTCCGGGCCGATCGGGTTGACCACGGGCAGGCCGTAGCGCTTGCAGACCGTCATGTCGTCGGCGCCGAACGCCGGGGCCTGGTGGACCAGGCCGGTGCCGTCCTCGACGGTGACGTAGTCGCCCAGCACGACGAAGTGGGCGCCGGGGATGTCGACCAGGTCGAACGGCCGCGAGTAGGGGGTGTGCTCCAGCTCGGTGCCCGGGAAGCGGTCGCCGGCCGTCCAGCCCTCGCCGAGGGCGCCCTCGAGCAGCGGCTCGGCCACGATGACCGGCCGCTCGCCCTCCTTGGAGGCGACCACGTAGGTCACGTCGGGGTGCACGGCGACGGCGGTGTTGGACACCAGCGTCCACGGGGTGGTGGTCCAGATGAGCAGGTCGGTGCCCACGAACCGCCCGGAGGTGACCGGCATGCGGACGTACACCGACGGGCTGGTGACGTTCTCGTACCCGCCGGGCTGCCCGAGCTCGTGGTCGGACAGGCCGGTGCCGCAGCGCGGGCAGTACGGCGTGATGCGGAAGTCGCGGAACAGCAGGTCCTTCTCCCAGATGACCTTCAGCGACCACCAGACGGACTCGACGTAGGAGGGGGCCATGGTGAGGTAGGCCTGGGACATGTCGACCCAGTAGCCCATGCGCTCGGTCATCTCTTCGAAGGCGTCGACGTGGCGCTGCACCGACTCGCGGCAGCGCTGGTTGAACTCGGCGATGCCGTACGCCTCGATCTCGGGCTTGCCGGACAGCCCGAGCTCCTTCTCCACCGCGACCTCGACCGGCAGGCCGTGGCAGTCCCAGCCGGCCCGGCGGGGCACGCTGTAGCCGCGCATCGACTTGTAGCGGGGGAAGACGTCCTTGAAGACGCGCGCCTCGACGTGGTGGACGCCGGGCATGCCGTTGGCGGTGGGCGGGCCCTCGTAGAACACCCAGGCCGGGCCATCTGCGTTCTGCTCGAGCGAGCGCTCGAAGACCTTGCCGTCGCGCCAGCGGTCGAGCACCTCGGCCTCGAGGGCGGGCAGGTCCACCTGGGCGGCGAGCGAGCGGAAGTAGGGTGCGGACATCGTAGGGCCAGACCTCCACGCGTGCGTTTCTCCATGGCGTGGAGGGACGAGGCGCCGGGCCCCGCGGTACCACCCTCCTTGACCTCCCCCGCGGATCTCCCCCAAAGAAGATCTGCCGAAAAGAGGCCCTCTCTTTGTTCACCGCTGCCGGGTCTACTGGGCCGTGACCGTCGTACGGGCGCGGCCGTTCTTCCGGCGACTCCGGGGTGATCTTCCCTCCGGGCCTCGCCCCGGGCTCGCACCGTCCCCGGGTCGCTCGTGCGAGGGGGCTCGGAGGTACTCGTCCCCATCAATGCCTTGCAAACTGAAACGATATCCCACGTTGGGGAAGGAGCCGACACGTTTATGAGGCTGGCCATCAGGGTGCGGCCGGGCGCCGCCCGCGAGTCCGTCGGCGGCGCCTACGGCGAGGAGGCGGTCGTGGTCAAGGTCAACGCACGGGCGGTGGACGGCAGGGCCACCGAGGCGGCGCTGCGCGCGGTCGCGGACGCCTTCGGCGTGCGGCGGGCGGAGGTGCGTCTCGTAACCGGAGCGACGAGCAGGGACAAGGTCGTGGAGATAACCGGGGACGACCAGGAGTTGACCGAAAGGGCCGCGGCGTTGCGCACCGCGTGAAGCCTCCTTCTCTGCCGTCGCCGCGAGAGGCCAGGTGGGAGGCGAGGTCGCCCCGGTTGTGCGGACAGGCCGGGTTCGCGGCGCAGTGATGTCACCCGCGGCCACCCGCCTCCGTCTCAACCAGCCCATTTCATCGTCTGAGTTGCGGCAACGGCCGGGCTTGGCGTGATGGTGTCCAGGACCGGACGCGCGAGACTGCTCACCAGGAGCCGGACCGATGACGCCCACATCGCCGCGGCTCGCTGGAACCTCCGGCAGAGCAGGCCGGCAGGCGCCTGATGTCCCGAAAGTGCAAGAGGGACCGGGAGTTGCGGCGGCTGAGGGAGCGGCGGAGATGCGGATCGTGGTGGACCTCGCCCGTTGCCAGGGCTATGCGCAGTGCGTCTTCCTCGCCCCGGAGGTGTTCGAGCTGCACGGTGAGGAGGCGCTGTTGTACGACCCTGCCGTCCCCGCCGGCCAACTCGATCGTGTACTTCAGGCCGCGGCGGCGTGCCCGGTCCAGGCGATCCTCGTGGGTGACCAAGTGAGGGCCGATGTCCGGTGACCTTGACCAGGGCCGTGTCGTCATCGTCGGAGCGTCGCTGGCCGGGTTGCGGGCCGCCGAGACGCTGCGCGAGAAGGGTTTCACCGGTTCGTTGACGGTGGTGGGAGACGAGCCCCACCCGCCCTACGACCGGCCGCCGCTGTCCAAGCAGGTGCTGCTCGGCAAGGCCTCGGCGGACGCCACCGCGCTGCCGACGCGCCGGGACCCGGACGCGGACTGGCGGCTCGGAGTGGCGGCGACGGGTTTGGATCCCACGGGGAAGCGGGTGCTGCTGGCCGACGGCACGTCACTGCCCTACGACCGGCTGCTGATCGCCACCGGGACGCGGGCCAGGCCCTGGCCCGACCCGGCGCAGGCGGCCCTGGACGGGGTTCTCACCCTGCGCACCAGCGACGACGCGGCCCGCCTGGCCGAGCGGCTGACGGCCGGGCCGCGGCGGGTGCTGGTGATCGGCGGAGGCTTCACCGGATCGGAGATCGCCTCGGCCTGCCGGGAACTGGGCATCGAGGTCACCCTCGCCGAACGGGGCCCCGCCCCGCTGGTGGGCGCGCTCGGCGGGACGTTCGCGAAGCTGGCCGCCGGCCTGCAGCGGGCCCACGGCGTCGACCTGCGCTGCGGGGTGACGGTCACCGCGCTGCGCGGGAACGGGCACTTCACCGGCGCGGACCTGTCGGACGGCAGCCGCGTCGACGCGGACGTGTGCGTCGTGGCCATGGGGGCGATCCGCAACACCGAGTGGCTGGCGGACTCCGGGCTGGCGGCGGGGCGGCTGGGAGTCGCCTGCGACGCGGGATGCCGCGTCTTCAACGCCTACGGGATCGTCACCGACGACGTCTTCGTGGCCGGCGACATCGCCCGCTTCCCGCATCCGCTGTTCGAGTACCAGATGCTCGCGCTGGAACACTGGGGCAACGCGGTCGCCCAAGCCGAGGTGGCGGCGCACAACATGGTCAGCCCGGGGCCGTTGCGGCGCCCGCACCTGACGGTCCCGGTCTTCTGGTCCAGCCAGTTCGGGGTGAACATCAAGTCCGTCGGCGTCCCCTCCTTCTCCGACCAGGTGGTCATCGCCCAGGGCTCACTCGGCGAGCGCCGCCTGGCGGCGGTCTACGGCCACCAGGGCCGCGTGACCGCCGCGGTCACCGTGAACATGGCCAAGTGGCTGGAGTACTACCAGGGCCTCATCGAGACCGCGGCCCCGTTCCCGCCCGGGCCCGGCGCGGCCGACGGTCACCCGCTGGTGACCGAGTTCCCCGTCCCCTCCAACGTGCCCGACCCCCGGGGGCTCCTGCACGGTCCCACCGTCGCGCTCACCGGCCACCTGCCCGACCGCCGGCTGACCCTCATCCGGCCCGGCGGCGTCCGGCCCGGCCGCTGACCTTTCCCGTCCCTTGCCTGCCACCAGGAGCCCCGCATGGCCCTCGACACCCTGCTGGAGCGGATCACCGACCACGCCAACCGCGCCGACCCCTACCCGCTGTACGCCGAACTCCGCGAGGCGGGGGTGGTCCGGCAGACCGACGGAAGCCACCTGGTCGGCACCTACTACGACGTCGCCGCGCTGCTGCACGACCCGCGGGTCAGCTCCGACCCCCGCAACCTCGCCGCCCCGTACCGCGACATGGTTCCGCGGGAGGAGATGCTCTCCTTCATCCGGCTCGACGACCCCGAGCACCACAGGCTGCGCGGCCTGGCCATGCGGCCGTTCGGCCCGCCGCACAGCCCGGGACGTGTGGACGCGATGCGCGGCCAGATCGCCTCGATCACCGCGGAACTGGCCGAGGCGTTGGACGGCCGCGGGCGGATCGACGTGGTGGAGGACTTCGCCTACCCGCTGCCGGTCACCGTCATCTGCCGGCTGCTCGGTGTGCCCCGGCAGGACGAGCCGGTCTTCCGGGAGTGGTCCGCCACGATCATCGATTTCGCCGACATCCGGCCCGGCGAGGATCCCGCCGATCGGCGGACGATCGGCGAACAGGCATTGACGGAGATGGGCCGGTACCTGGTGGAGCTCGCCGAACAACGCCGCGGCCACCCCGGTGACGACATGCTCTCGGCGTTCGTCAACGAGCCCGGTCCCGGCGGGGCGTTCACCCGGGAGGAGCTGGCGGCCACCGCCGTGCTCCTGCTGGTCGCCGGGCACGAGACCACGGTCAACCTGATCGCCAACGGGGCGCTCACCCTGCTGCGTCACCCCGACCAACTCGACCGGCTGCGCCGGGCGCCCGATCTGCTCCCGTCGGCGGTGGAGGAACTGCTGCGCTACGAGCCCCCGGTCCAGATCCGCCGGCGCTTCCCTCTGGCCAACATCGACGTCGCCGGCGTCACCATCCCCAAGGGCGCGCCTTTGGTACTGGTGCTGGCCTCGGGCAACCGCGACCCCAGACGGTTCCGCGACCCCGAGCGGTTCGACCCCACCCGCACCGACAACCAGCACCTCGGCTTCGGCAGCGGCGTCCACCTCTGCTACGGCGCACCACTTGCCCGGATCGAAGCCCAGACCGCGCTCGGCGCCCTGATCCCCCGCCTCGGCACCGCGACCCTCCTCCAGGACCCACCCCCCTACCGGCACAACGCCATGCTCCGCGGTCCCAGGCACCTCCCCGTCGAACTCTGACGACTCCTCGGCCACAGGGCGCCGACGGCGGAATGGCGAGGGACACCCCGCGCTGACCAGGTAGATCCCGGCGGCGGGCGGAGGGGCGTCTCGTAACCGGAGCGACGAGCAGGGACAAGGTCGTGGAGATCACCGGTGACGACCAGGAATTGACCGAAAGGCCGTGGCACTGCGGATGGCGTAGGTCTCCTCCACTCCGACGGCTTCGCCCACGCCCTGGCGCGTCACCGGAGTACGGCGGACGGGAGGTCAGGTGAGGCGGGTCAGGGCGTCCAGCAGGTGGCGTACTGCGGGCGTCGGCGGGCCGGGCGGCACGGCCAGCGAGGTCGTCAACGTAGGCGCCACAAGGGGCCGGACAGCGACCCCTGGAACCTCGGGCAGGCCGGCCACCTCGTAGAACACCGTCCAGGACGGGGCGCAGACGCCGATGTCGGCCAGGGTCTCATGGAAGGTCGTGAACGGCGGCCCGGCCTGCGGGGCGATGCCGGCGGCACGGCACGCGTCCGTGACCAGGTCGTGGAAGGGCGGGTTGTCCTCGCGCGGAGCGAGCCGGAGGGGCAGGCCCGCCAGGTCTTCGAGCCCGACCTCGGCCGAACGGGCCAGCGGGTGCGCGGCGGGGAACGCCGCGTACAGCCGATCTTGCCAGATCGGCAGGAGCTCCAGGCTGGGGGCGTCGGTGAGCGCGCGGACCAGCGCCGCGTCGAGCTCGCCCGAGCGTACCGCGGACAACCGGAGCGGCAGGGAGAGACGGCGCGGGCGAACTCGCAGACGCGGCGCGAGCGAGGCCAGCTCCTGCAGCAGGCGGTAGATCCGGTCGCCCGGCCCCTGCACGACGCCGAGACGCAGGACGCCGTCGGCACCCGCGCGGATGTCGGCGGCGACCCGCCGGGTGCGGTTCGCGGCGGCGAGCACGGCCCGCGCCTCCGGCAGCAGACGTTCGCCCGCACCGGTCAGCCGCACGCGCCGGGTCGAACGGTCGAACAGCGGCACGCCGAGCTCGCGTTCGAGCCGACGGATCTGCTGGCTCACCGCGGACTGCACGATGCTGAGCCGCTCGGCCGCGCGACCGAACCCGCCCTCTTCGGCGACCGCCACGAAGTAGTCCAGCTGTCGCAGCTCCACCCGCCCCTCGATTCATCTCGATCCGTGATGACTGATGAGTGCAACAGCTTCTGGTCGGCGGCTTCTTCCCGGGTTCGAATGGATCGGTATTCGAAAGGAGCTGATGATGACCGCCATCATCATGACGCGGGCCCTGGTCGTCTCCGCCGAGTCCGCGCAGGTCGTCGATCTTCCCGGCGGTGGAGCGTTCACCCTGTTCGCCGACGCGAGCGACACCGGGGGCGCACTCGGCGCCAACCGCCTCACGCTGGGGCCGGGCCGCGAGGGGGCCAAGCCGCACTACCACACGCTGTCCACGGAGGTGTTCCACGTCCTCGGCGGGGAGATGGAGTTCCTCCTCGGCGAGAAGGTGACGACCGTCGCCAAGGGCGGGCTCGTCATCGTGCCGCCCGGGCTGCCGCACGCGTTCGGCGCGGCGCCGGGGACGGGCGCCGATCTGCTGGTCGTCCTGACCCCGGGCGTCGAACGCTTCGGCTACTTCCGGCGGCTCGCGCGGGTCCAGCATGGCCTGGAGCCCGCGGACGGACTGCTGCGGGAGCAGGATCGCTACGACCTGCACTCCGTGGACGCCCCCGCCTGGCGGACGGAACGGAGATCGGAATGACCACCGCGCCCGTCGCGGGCAGGCTGTAGGCGACGGCGACGGAGGGACGCCGTCCAAGGCCAGGTCGGAGCCGCCACGCCGCCGTGCTCCGTGGTGGGTGGGTGCGATACATATGTGATGAATCGGCGAGGATGAAGGTACACCTCAGGTATGGAGTGCTTCCGGGTTGCGGAGATCTCCGGGTGCCCGTCTGAGTGACAACCGCTGTGCATCGTGCCGTACGCCGGTGAACTTTGGCGTACAGCGCACCAGGTGGCGAGGGAAGCCCCACGCTGACCAGGTAGATCCCAGATTACGGATGGCGTAAACGGTCGGCGCGTCGTTTGTTCTTCGGATATGGCCGACCTATGCTTCCCGCACTGCTCAACAGGTGGATCGGCGAGGAGGCCTCGATGGCCGGTGTGACGCGGGCGGAGAAGACCGCCACGGAGACGAGCGGGGCGGCCGGCTGGACCGAGGGGGAACTCTCCGAGGTCCGAGGGCGCCTGCTCGGAGAGATCGACGAGCTGAACGCGGAGGTGGCGAGGTCGGAGTCGCAGATCGCCTCGGGCGACATCAGCGACAGCGCCGGAGACGACCAGGCCGATGCGGGGGCCAAGACCTATGAGCGGGAACGCGAGATCGCCCTTACCCTGAATGCGCGCGATCTAATCGCGCAGAACGAGCGGGCGATCGCCCGCATCGACGCAGGAACATACGGAGTGTGCGAATCGTGCCACAAGCCGATCGGCAAGGAGCGGCTGCAGGCGTTCCCGAGGGCGACGCTGTGCGTGTCGTGCAAGCAGCGGGAGGAACGCCGCTGAACGCCTCGCCGGACGTGCCCCCCTCGCCCGAGGCCCCCGAGCCCCCCGAGCCTTCAGAGCGCGCCGAGGGGCGCGATGCGCCGCGCGGGCGGCGCATCGGCGCCCTGGCGGCCCTCGCGGTGCTGGTCTACGTCCTGGACCTGCTCAGCAAGACCATCGTGGTCGACGTGCTGGAGGGTCGTGAGCCGGTCCGCGTGATCGCCGGGGTGCTCCAGCTGCGGGTGATCCGCAACTCCGGCGCCGCCTTCAGCATCGGCACCGGCATGACGATCATCTTCACGGTCATCGCGGCCGTCGTCGTCGTCGCGATCCTGCGCACGGCCCGGCAACTGCGCAGCGTCCCGTGGGCGATCACCCTGGGCCTGCTGCTCGGCGGGGCCCTGGGCAACCTCACCGACCGCCTCTTCCGCTACCCCGCGCCCTTCCAGGGGCACGTCGTCGACTGGATCGAGGTCTTCCCGGTCACCCGCTTCCCCGTGTTCAACATCGCCGACTCGGCGATCGTGTGCGGCGGCATCCTGGCGGTGTTCCTCGCCTGGCGGGGCTACCAGATCGACGGATCACGCGCCGGTGACGAGCGCCCCGCCCCGTCCGGCGGCGGTGGCGGCGCTGACGGCACTGCCGGCGCTGCCGGCGGTGGCGGCGACGCGGAGGGCGGCGCCCGTGGGTGAGCAGCGCAGTCTCCCCGTCCCCGACGGCCTGGAGGGCGAGCGCCTGGACGCCGCTCTCGCCCGGCTGTTCGGTTTCTCCCGCACCCGCGCCGCCGAGCTGATCGCCGCGGGCGACGTGCAGGTCGACGGCGCCGCCGCGGCCAAGTCCGACCGCGTGCACGCCGGCGCGTGGCTGGAGGTCGTGATCCCGCCGCCGCCCGGCCAGCCGGTGCCGGTGGCCGAGCCCGTCCCGGGCATGGGCATCCTGTACGAGGACGACGACATCGTGGTGATCGACAAGCCGATCGGGGTGGCGGCGCACCCGACGGTCGGCTGGACCGGCCCGACCGTCCTCGGCGGCCTGCTCGGCGCCGGGCACCGGGTGGCCACCAGCGGCGCGGCCGAGCGCCAGGGCATCGTCCACCGCCTGGACGCCAACACCACCGGCGTCATGGTGGTGGCCAAGAGCGAGGTGGCCTACTCCCGGCTCAAGCGCGCCTTCAAGGAGCGCACGGTCGAGAAGCACTACCACGCGCTGGTGCAGGGCCACCCCGACCCGCTGCGCGGCACCATCGACGCCCCCATCGACCGGCACCCGGCCGGGGACGGCCGGTTCGCCGTCGTCGCCGGCGGCAAGCCGTCGATCACCCACTACGACACGATCGAGGCGTTCCGGGCGGCGTCGCTGCTCGACATCAAGCTGGAGACCGGCCGCACCCATCAGATCAGGGTGCACATGTCGGCCACCCGCCACCCATGTGTGGGCGATCTCGCCTACGGCGCCGATCCCACGCTGGCGGCGCGGCTGGGCGTCACCCGCCAGTGGCTGCACGCCGTCTCGCTGTCGTTCGACCACCCGACGGGCGGCGAGCGGGTGACCTTCACCAGCGGCTATCCCGAGGAGCTGTCCCGCGCGCTGGACGCCGTCCGCGCCGAGTCCTGACCACGGCCGGGCCATCGGGGGCATCGTCCGGCCCGCCGGGTGATCACGGCCGGGCCACCGGGCGCCGTCCGGTCCGCCCCGTCGGATCACGGTCAGGCCGCCGGGCCGCCGTCCGGGCTCACGTGCCCGACAGGGGGCCTCCGTCGACGTAGGAGGCGTCGTCGCCGCTGGTCTGGCCCTGGTCGTTGGTGACGTCGCCCTCGCCGCCGCCCCCGCCGTCCTGGCCGTCGCCGCGAGGCTCGTCGCCGCCCTCACCGGGCGGCACGGGGTCGTTCTCGCCCTTGTCGCTCTGGGTCTTGGTGGGCTTGGGCTTGGGGGTCGGCTTGGCGGAGGGCTTGGGCTTGGGCGTCGGCTTGTCCTCGCCGCCCTTGGTCCGGTCCGGCGTCGGCCGCCCCTGGCCGGTGCGGGCCGCCGAGGAGACCGGCGCGTGGACGCTGGGCTGCCCGCCGCGCGAGGGAGCGTAGCCGTCCTGGCCCGAGCGCCGGGTGACCGGCTCTGCGGTCGGGGTGACCGACACCGTGACCCGCACGGTCGGGGAGACCTCCGGCGTCGAGGTGCCCGCCGAGCGGGCGGTCACCCAGGCCAGCCCGCCGGCCACCAGGCCGACCGACAGGATCAGCGAGGTGAGCCCGGCGAGCGCGATGCCGCGTCCGCCTCCCGGCCTGGTCTGCGGCGGCACCGACGCCGGGTCGGTGATGGGGGCGGCGGCCAGCCGTTCCCTGGTCGGGCTCGACGCCTGGGCCGGCACCGGGGCCGGCGCCTGCACGGGCAGGGCCGGCGTGGTCGGCTCGGGCTGGATACCGGCGGCGACCATCCGCAGGTAGTGCTCGGCCTCGGAGGCGGTGAGCCGCTCTGCCGGGTCCTTGCGCAGCAGGCCGTTCAGCACGGGGCCGAGCGGGCCGGCCAGCCGCATCGGCTCGGGCGGGTCGTGCATGACCGCGCCGAGCGTGGCCAGCGGATTGCCGCGCTGGAACGGCGAACGCCCCTCCACCGCGACGTACAGCGTGACGCCGAGGGACCACAGGTCCGAGGACCGGGTCGCCTGGCCGCCCGCGGCCCGTTCGGGCGCGATGAACGCCGGGGTGCCGATGAGCGTGCCGGTCCGGGTGACCGGGGAGTCGTCCTCCAGGGTCGCGATGCCGAAGTCGGTGAGCACGGCCCGGCCGCCGTGCTTGGCCAGCAGGACGTTGTCGGGCTTGACGTCCCGGTGCAGCACCCCGGCGTGGTGGGCGGCGCGCAGCGCGGCCAGCACCTCCAGGCCGATCTCGGCCACGCGCACCGGGTGGAGCGGTCCCTGGTCGCGGACGACGGCGCCGAGCGTGTCGGAGTCCACGAGCTGGAGCACGATCCAGGGGTGGCCGTTCTCCTCGAACACGTCGTAGACGGTGGCGACGCCGGGGTGGCTGACCCGTCCGGCGGCGCGGGCCTCCCGGAAGGTCCTCGTCGCGAAGATCTCGCGTTCCGGACCGGTGAGCTCCGGTGGCGCGATCAGCTCCTTGACGGCTGTTTCGCGGCCGAGAATCTCGTCATGGGCCCGCCAGACGGTGCCCATTCCACCTCGGCCGATGGGTTCCAGCAGACGGTATCGGCCTGCCACGACTCGGTCTGTGACCTGGGAGGAATCCGGCATGTTGGGCTGGCTACCCCAAAATTTCGGTCACATGCACTCGTAGTCAGGACGGCCGGAAACTTTTCACGAACATCTCGAAAAGGGGACGATCTCTCTTCCAGGTCGCGTCGGTCGTGTGCCAGTAGATCGTGTACTGCCGGCCGTCCGCCGTGGCGAAGGCGCGGTCGAGCACGTGCGCCCGCCCGGACGACATCGTCCAGGTGAACTCCCAGTCGGCGGCCGACCGGCCCCGGTAGGTCAGGGCGCGCAGCGACAGCAGGCGGTAGCCGGGCAGGCGGTTCCTGGCCACGGCCTGCTCCTCCACCTCCCGCAGCGCCGTCAGCGGGTCGGCGGCCGTCCACGGGGTCGTGTCGACCAGCAGGAAGCCGCGCGAGCCGGGCATGCGGAAGTGCACGCGGGTCTTGTCCCGGCCGAACTCCGACCAGCGCTTGGGAAGGGCCAGGCTGAAGCCCAGCGCGTCGGTGTGCGGACGCCAGCCTTCCGGCAGGGCGATACCCGCTTCCGAGGGGTTCGGGCTCGGGCGCGACGGGCTCACGCTCGGGGTCGCGCTCGGGCTTGACGGGGAGGACGAGGGCGCCGCCGCCGAGGACGTCCGCGCCGGTATGGGGGAGGAGGCGGCCGCCGAGCCCGCGACCTGCCGGTAGCCGTACCAGCCGCCCAGGCCGACGGCGACGGCCAGCACCGGGACGCCCACGAGCACGGCGGCCCGGGACCTCGGGCGGCGGGAGGGCCCGCCGGTCCCGGCCGCCGGCCCCTCGAAGGTGGACCACTGGGCATGGGCGGCGCCGGGCATCGTCCCGCCCTGGAACGGCGGCACGGCCCCCGGTCCAGGACCGTGCCCGATCTGCCACCCGGGACCCTGCCCCGCCTGCCACGTGGCACCCTGTCCGGCCTGCCACCCGGGACCCTGCCCCGCCTGCCACGCGGCACCCTGTCCGGCCTGCCACCCGGGACCCTGCCCCGCCTGCCACGCGGCACCCTGTCCGGCGGCGACGCGGCGCAGGGCTTCGGCGGCCTCGGCGGCGGACAGGCGCGCGCCCGGCTCCTTGCGGAGCAGCCCGGCGATCACCGGGACCAGCGGCCCGGCCAGCCGGGGCGGCTCAGGCTCGTCGTTCAGCACCGCCGCCATCGTCGGCACAGGCGCCCCACGGTCGAACGGCGGGCGGCCCTCCACGGCGGCGTACAGCGTCGCGCCCAGGGACCACAGGTCGGACTCGGGCACGGCGGGCCGGCCCTGCAGCCGCTCGGGCGGGATGAACGCGGGGGTGCCCGACAGGCCGCCGGTCGTGGTCAGCGCGGTCTCCTCGGGCATGGTGGCGATGCCGAAGTCGGTCAGCACCACCCTGCCGCCGTCGGTGAGCAGGACGTTCTCGGGCTTGACGTCCCGGTGGAGCACCCCTGCGGCGTGCGCGGCGCGCAGCGCGTCGAGCACCTGCCCGCCGATGTCGGCCACCGTCCGCGGCTCCAGCGGGCCCGCGGACCTGAGCACCTCGCCCAGCGAGCGCGACCGCACGAGCTGCATGACGATCCAGGGACGGCCGTCCTCCTCGATGACGTCGTGGACGACGACCACCGACGGGTGGTCCAGCCGGCCGGCCGCCCGCGCCTCGCGGATCGTGCGCCGGTTGAAGGCGGCGCGGTCCTCCTCGCTCATCGCGCGGTAGAGGACCTCCTTGACCGCGACCGGGCGGTCGAGCAGCTCGTCGTGGGCCCGCCACACCACGCCCATGCCGCCGCGCCCGATCGGCTCCAGCAGACGGTATCTGCCGGCGACCCGGCGTTGCGTCTCAGCGGTCACCTCGCCCCGCCCTCCCTTCCCGGCCACCGCATCGTCCCATAACCGGACGTCCGGCGGGCGCCGGAGCGGCGGCCCGCGGGCGGGTGAGCCGCCGCCATCCGATGGTGTCTCAGGTGGGCTATTTGGCGGGTTTGAAGGTGGCGGCGAGGGTGTCGAAGAGCTTCTTCTTCGCCTTCCAGTCCTTGTCCTCGGTCTTGAACAGCAGCGCGTAGCCGTTGTGCTTGTCGGTGACGAAGCCGCGGTCGATCACGCGCGACCGGAAGCGGCTGTCGCCGAAGGTGAACTCCCAGTCGGCCGCGGTCTTCCAGTAGCCCTTGACCTCCCTGATGGCGACCAGCCGGTAGCCGGGGAAGTTGCGGCTCATGCCCGGCACGTCGCGCCGCCAGACCTTCAGGGCGTCGGACTCGGGGCTCCCGGTGTGGTGGACCTCCAGGTAGGTGTGGGAGTCCCCGCGGAAACGCACCTCCCCGTTGCCCCGGCCGTCCACGTGCCACCCCTTGGGGAGGGCGAGGGAGAACCCGCTGGAGTGCTTGTACTTGTGCCACCCCTTGGGGACGCCCGCCGGACTGGAGGAAGTCGGCTTGGGGGAGGACGTCGGCTCGGCCGTCTCGCTCGGCGAGGACGACGCGTCCCCGGACGGCGCCGGGGACGCCCCGGAGGACGGCGGGGCCGTCCCTCCGGCGCCCGTGGGGTCGCTCGAAGCGGCTGAGGAGTGCCCGCCGGACGCCGCGCCGCCCGAAGGGGTGTCGGAGGCCTCGCGCGCGCCCAGCCACATGGCCACGCCGGCCACGATGAGCAGGGCCGGGATGGCGACCAGGACGACGCGCAGGAGCGGCACCGGCCGCCGGGGGCCGCCGGAGCCGTCCTCGTCCGGCGCCATGGGGACCACCGGCGGGGCGATCGAGGTGGCGCCGTGGCCGGTCATGTCGTCATAGGCCGACGGGGCCGGGCCCTCGTAGGAGGCGGCCAGGGCCTCGGAGGAGGCCGCGGCGGGGGAGACGGACGAGCCGCCATAGGGGCGTTTGCGCGTCTCAGGCCGGGTGTGCGCGTCGGTGCCGCGCGCGCCTGGTCGTCTCGGGACGTTCGTCGGACGCTGCGGCTCACCGGCCTTGGCGGGGGCCGCGGGCTCGGCGGACCGCTCCACGGGACTTGCGGGCCTGACCGGCTGGACGGGCGCCTTGACCGGCCGCCCGGCAGCCCTGCCCTCCGGGCGGGACGGGGCCGTGGACCGCGGGCCGGCCGGCCCGGGGAGGTCGGCCTCCGCGGACCCGGCGGCCTGTTCCCGCTCCGCCGGGCTCCTGCCCGCGTCCGCGAGGTGGTCTTCCCGCTCGGCTTCGTTCTCGCCGCTTTCGAGGTCCCGTCGCCGGGCCTCGTCGTCGTCCGTGAGGCGCCGGTCCCGCGCCGCGTCGCCGGTCGAAGAGGTGCCGGCGGTCCGCGTCGACGCGGGGACACCGGCCTCCTGCTCGCCGGCCCCCGCGGACCCGGCGTCCGGCGCGGCCTGCGCGCCCTCTCCGGCCGTCCGAGGCGTCCGAGGATCTCCGGTCGTGCGCGGCCGTGCGGTCTTTCCCGCGGCGCCCGCCGCCGCGAGCCCGGCCGCCGCCGCGGCGGCCTTCCCCGCCGCCTTGCCCGCGGCCGGCGCCTCGGCCGGGACCTCGGCCCCTCCGGGAGCCTCACCGGGGGAAGGCTCGGCGGAGGGGGCCTGCTTGAGCGACTGGACCTTCTCCAGCGCCCCGGCCCGGTCGCCGGACCCGGCCTCCGCGCCCGTCCGCGGCGGGGTCTGCTCGGGCTGCCCCGCGGGGCGGCGGGCCGGCTTGGGCTGCTTGCGCGGCGGGCTGGTGGGGGGAGTGGGCAGCGGCGTCGCCGGCAGCGTCCGCTGGGAGGTGGTCGGGACGCTGGAGCGGTCCTCGGCGATGCTGCGCAGCATGCGCTCGGCCTGGTCGGCGCTCAGGCGGCTGTCGGGGTCCTTCTCCAGCAGGCCGGACAGGACGGCGCCGAGGCGGCCGGCGCGCAGCGCGGGCTCGGGCTCGTCGTTGAGCACGGCGTGCATCGTGGCCATCGCCATGCCCTTGTCGTGCGGCGGGCGGCCCTCGACCGCCGCGTACAGCGTCGCGCCGAGCGACCACAGGTCGGACTCGCGCTGGGCGGGGTAGCCGCGCAGGCGTTCGGGGGCGATGAACGCGGGCGTGCCGACCAGACCCGTGCGGGTCATCGTCGTGTCGGTCTCCATGCGCGCGATGCCGAAGTCGGTGAGCACCACCCGGCCGTCATCGGTGAGCAGCACGTTCTCGGGCTTGACGTCGCGGTGCAGCACGCCGGCCGCGTGCGCGCTGCGCAGCGCCTCCAGCACCTGCAGGCCGATCTCGGCGACCATGCGCACCGGCAGCGGCCCGTCGTCGCGCAGCACCTGGCCGAGCGAGCGCGAGTCGACCAGCTGCATGACGATCCAGGGGCGGCCGTTCTCCTCGATGACGTCGTGGACCACCACGACGTTCGGATGCGCGAGCCGGCCCGCGGCCCGCGCCTCTCTCAGCGTGCGGCGGTTGAGCTCGGCGACCTCGTCGTCCTGGGGGTCACCGGGATAGCGGACCTCCTTGACGGCGACGGCCCGGTCGAGCAGCTCGTCGTGCGCCCGCCATACGATGCCCATGCCGCCACGGCCGATCGGCTCCAGTAGCTGGTAGCGGTCGGCCACGCGGCGTCCCTGTCGCCGTTCGCCCGGCCGTGCTTCCGACATCACCCGCCGCTACCCCCTTTCAGGCGAATGAATCGTCCCATAGAGGTGCGCACGTGCAAACGCGGCGCCGCTCGATCAGTCCGCAATGTGAGACGCGGCGTCCAGCAAATGGCGGATCTCTGTTACCCTTGAGGCCGTGACTTGCTATTTCGTGGTCTTCGGCCCGGCTCCGGGAGGGCCGGTCGCCGTCACGATCTAGCGACAACCGGAGCCGGCAGAGGCGGAGACGAGCGGTCTTCGTCCTTTCGTCATTCAACGACCCCGCCGGCTCGCGGGTGACGCGGCCGGCGCCCACCACAGGGAGCCGACATGTCATCGACCGGGCGACCGGGCCCGCAGGCCGTACAGATCGGGAGCCTCACCGTGGGCGCGGGGCCGGCCGTGGTGCTGGGCGGCGACCCCGCCTCCGGGACGGGTGCCGACGGGCGCTGGGTGCGACCCGGCGCCGGGCGCGCCGCCGAGGCGCTGGCGCGGGCCAGATCCGCCTGGGACGGTCCGCTGCTCGCCGAGCCGGCGTCCCATGACGACCTTCCCGCCCTCGCCGCGCACGCCGACGGGGTGGTGCTCGCCGCTCCGGCGTGGTCGCGCGACCCCGGCTTCGCCCAGGCCGTGTGCGCGCTCGCCCTGCCCGTCGTGCTGACCCGCACCGCGGGCACTCCGCTGGAGAAGTGGCTGGAGGCCGCCGGCCGGTGCGCCGGGGCGGGGGCGCGAGGCGTGGTGCTGTGCGAGGACGGCGACCCCGGCGACGCCCTGGCCGCCGACCTGGCCGCGGCGCTGGCCGCCGGTGAGCGCTCGGGCCTGCCCGTGATCGCCGCGCCCGGCGGCGACGCGGGCCTCGCGGCGGCGGTCGTGGCCGCCGGGGCGGACGGACTGTGGCTCGGGCCGCGGGCCCCGGCGGCGGTGGTGGCGGCGGCGCGCGAGGCGGTGACCGTGGTCGGCGCCCTGGTACGCGACGAGAACCCCGCCACGGTGGCGGCGGCGCGCGAGGCCATCGACCGGGTGGACGCGGCGCTCGCCGTCCTGCTGGAGCGCCGCGCCGGCCTGGCGGGCACCATCCAGCGGCTCAAGCCGGTCGGCGGCTTCGCCGGGCGCGACATGGACCGCGAGCGCCGCCTGGTCGCCGCGATGGCCCGCCGCGCCCCGCGGCTCGGCGAGGAACTGCTCGCGCCGGTCATGAACGCCGTCATCGAGGCCGGGCTGCACCTGGCCGAGCGAGAGCGGGCCGAGACGGCCAGGCCCGCCGGGGACGCGGCGTCGGCCGCGACGGGCGGAGGGCCGCCGGCGACGGCCGGGACGGGCGGGGCGCCGGGCGGCGACACGCGGGAGAATGGAGGCGAACACGCGCCCGACGGCGTCCAAGGCGGCTCACAAGGCGGCTCCGACCAGGGCGACCTGCGTGATCGCGCGGCCGTGCGGGCCCTGGCCGCTCCGGTGCCGGATCACGATTGAGACCGGCGGGCCCCGTGTGCCACGAGAGGCGCCCGGCACGGCGTAGGCTCTCATCCGCCGCACCGGATCGAGGGGAGAGGGACGGCCCGCATGGCTGAATCGTTTGTGCATCTGCACGTTCACACCGAGTACTCCATGCTCGACGGAGCGGCGCGGTTGAAGCAGATGTTCAAACAGGTCGGCGATCTCGAGATGCCCGCCATCGCGATCACCGACCACGGCAACATGCACGGCGCCTACGACTTCTACAAGCAGGCGACCGGGGCCGGCATCAAGCCCATCATCGGCATCGAGGCCTACGTCGCCCCCGCCTCCCGCCACCAGAAGAAGCCCGTGCTGTGGGGCGAGCCGCACCAGAAGCGCGACGACGTGTCGGCGGGCGGCTACTACACCCACATGACGATCTGGGCGCGCAACGCCACGGGCCTGGGCAACCTGATGAAGCTCTCCTCGCGCGCCTACACCGAGGGCTTCGTGCGCAAGTGGGCCCGCATGGACGCCGAGCTGCTCGCCGAGCACGCCGACGGCCTGATGGCCACCACCGGCTGCCCCTCGGGCGAGGTTCAGACCCGCCTGCGCCTGGGCCAGTACGACGAGGCGCTCGCGGCCGCCGCCCGCTACCAGGAGCTGTTCGGCAAGGACAACTACTACCTGGAGATCATGGACCACGGCCTCGACATCGAGCGCCGGGTCCGCGACGGGCTCACCAGGATCTCCGCCGACCTGGGCATCCCGCCGCTGGTGACCAACGACTCCCACTACACCTACGAGTCCGACTCCACCTCCCACGACGCGCTGCTGTGCATCCAGACCGGCAAGCAGCTGTCCGACCCCGACCGGTTCCGCTTCGACGGCAGCGGCTACTACATCAAGACCGCCGACGAGATGCGCGCGGTCGACTCCTCCGACCTGTGGGCCGAGGGCTGCCGCAACACGCTGCTGGTCGCCGAGAAGGTCGACCCGGCCGGCATGTTCACCTTCAAGAACCTCATGCCGACCTTCCCCATCCCCGAAGGCCACACCGAGGAGAGCTGGTTCCGCGAGGAGATCGAGCGCGGCATGCGGCGCCGGTTCCCCGAGGGGGTGGACGAGGAGCACCAGCGGCAGATCGAGTTCGAGATGAGCGTCATCCTGCAGATGGGGTTCCCCTCCTACTTCCTCGTCGTCGCCGACTTCATCATGTGGGCCAAGAACAACGGCATCCGGGTCGGCCCCGGCCGAGGCTCGGCCGCCGGGTCGCTGGCGGCGTACGCGCTCGGCATCACCGACCTCGACCCGCTGCCGCACGGCCTGATCTTCGAGCGGTTCCTCAACCCCGACCGCGTGTCCATGCCCGACGTCGACATCGACTTCGACGAACGCCGGCGGGCCGACGTCATCCGGTACGTCACCGAGAAGTACGGCGCCGACAAGGTCGCGATGATCGCCACCTTCGGCACCATCAAGGCGAAAGCGGCCATCAAGGACGCCGCCCGCGTCCTCGGTTATCCCTACGCGCTCGGCGACAAGGTCTCCAAGGCGTTCCCGCCCGCGGTGATGGGCAAGGACATCCCGCTGTCGGGCATCTTCGACAAAGATCACCCGCGTTACAACGAGGCCGGTGAGCTGCGCAAGCTGTACGAGGAGGACGTCGACGTCAAGGCGGCGATGGACCTCGGCCGGGGCCTGGAGGGGCTGATCCGGCAGACCGGCGTGCACGCCGCGGGCGTCATCATGTCCTCGGACGTGCTCACCGACTACATCCCGATCATGCGCCGCGACTCCGACGGCGCGATCATCACGCAGTTCGACTACCCGACCTGCGAGACGCTCGGCCTGCTCAAGATGGACTTCCTGGGCCTGCGCAACCTCACGATCATCGACGACTGCCTGAAGATGATCGAGGCCAACACCGGCAACATGATCGACCTGCTGAAGCTGCCGCTGGACGATCCCAAGACCTACGAACTGCTCGGCCGGGGCGACACCCTCGGGGTGTTCCAGCTCGACGGCGGCGGCATGCGCTCGCTGCTGCGGCTGATGAAGCCCGACAACTTCGAGGACATCTCCGCCGTCGGCGCGCTCTACCGGCCGGGGCCGATGGGCGCCAACTCCCACACCAACTACGCGCTGCGCAAGAACGGCCAGCAGGAGATCACCCCCATCCACGAGGAGTTCCGCGAGTCGCTGGCGGAGATCCTCGGCACGACCCACGGCCTGATCGTGTACCAGGAGCAGGTCATGGCCATCGCGCAGAAGGTCGCCGGGTTCTCGCTCGGCAAGGCCGACCTGCTGCGCCGCGCGATGGGCAAGAAGAAGAAGGCCGAGCTGGACAAGCAGTTCGCCTCCTTCGAGCAGGGCATGAAGGACAACGGCTACTCCGCCGCGGCCGTCAAGACCCTGTGGGACATCCTGGTCCCCTTCTCCGACTACGCCTTCAACAAGGCCCACAGCGCCGCCTACGGGCTGGTGTCCTACTGGACCGCCTACCTCAAGGCGAACTATCCGGCCGAGTACATGGCGGCGCTGCTCACCTCGGTCAAGGACGACAAGGACAAGTCGGCGCTCTACCTCAACGAGTGCCGCCGCATGGGCATCAAGGTGCTGCCGCCGGACGTCAACGACTCCGACTTCGACTTCACCCCGCGCGGCACCGACATCCGCTTCGGCCTGTCGGCCATCCGCAACGTCGGCGGCAACGTCGTCGACGGCATCATCGGCGCGCGCAAGGAGAAGGGCCGCTTCGGCGACTTCAAGGACTTCCTGCGCAAGGTGCCGGCACTGGTCTGCAACAAGCGGGTCATCGAGTCGCTGATCAAGGCGGGGGCGTTCGACTCGCTCGGCCACGTGCGCAAGGGCCTGGTCATGGTGCACGAGCAGGCCGTCGACGCCATCATCGACATCAAGAAGAACGAGGCCATCGGCCAGGACAGCCTGTTCGGGGCGATCGACGGGGCCGAGGACCAGACCTTCGACGTGCAGATCCCGGCGGGGGAGTGGGACAAGTCCACGCTGCTGGTGTTCGAGCGCGAGATGCTCGGCCTGTACGTCTCCGACCATCCGCTGTTCGGCGTCGAGCACATCCTGTCCTCCGGCGCCGACTGCTCGGTCGCGGCGCTGCAGTCCGACGACCGTCCCGACGGGCAGGTCATCACGGTGGGCGGCATCCTCACCGGCCTGCAGCGCAAGGTCACCAAGAAGGGCGACACCTGGGTGCTCACCACCCTGGAGGACCTCGAGGGCGCCATCGAGGTCATGATCTTCCCCTCGGCCTACCAGCTGTGCGCCACCGTGCTGGCCGAGGACGCCATCGTCTTCGTCAAGGGCCGGCTCGACAAGCGGGAGGACGTCGCCAAGATCGTGGCGATGGAGGTCACCGCCCCCGACCTGTCACAGGAGGCCGGCGGCCCGCTGGTCGTCAGCATGCCGGTGACCCGGTGCACGCCTCCGGTGATCGGCCGCCTCAAGGAGGTCCTGTCCACCCACCGCGGCACCACCGAGGTCCACCTGCAACTGCACAGCGGCTCCAAGACCACCGTGATGCGCCTGGACGACCGCCTGAGGGTCGCCACCTCACCCGCCCTGATGGGCGACCTCAAGCAACTCCTCGGCCCCGCCTGCCTCGGCGTCTGACCCCCTCTCCCGTGGCCCCGCGACCCCATCAAGGCCGCGATGACGGCCCGGTCAGGCGGGTGCGGCCGACGCGGCGGCGCGCAGGGCGGTGCCGACGTCGCCGGTGATGGGGTCACCGTGACCGCCGCCGAAGTCGCGGCCGCGCGTCCGAGACGGTCGCGGATCCGCTCATGGCGCGCCCACCAACGGCGAATCCGCTCATAGCGGAAAGATCGCCGGCGTGCGGCATGGCGCGTCGATCGGCCCCTACGGCCTGATCACCATGGCCGGCGACGAGGGGTACACCCCGCGCGAGGGTGAGTGGTCCAGGGTCCTTGGCCGAGGGTTTCCACGGGTGCGAGCCTCGTTTTGGGTGCTTACCGGTGGCCATCTAGCTCACTGGGTGTGACGGCGGGGAGGTGAGGGTGTCCCAGGCGGCCATCGCGCAGGTGATGACCGCTTCCAGCTCGGCGCGGTCGGCGCCGTCGCGGGCTTGTACGGACAGACCTTGCACCACGGTGGTGTAGTAGCGGGCGATGGCGTCGAGGCCCGCGGGCGGCGCGGTGAGATCGCCGTCGGTGACGCCGCGGGCGAGCCGGTCCCTGATGGTGCTGAGCATGTCACGCCGCAGGTGGGCCAGGAACTCCCGGACGGCGTGGTTTTCCACGGTGCCGGTGGGTGCCGCCAGGATGAGCATGCAGTAGTGCGGGGTGTCCGGGCGGGTGATCTCATCGGCGGTGGCGTGCAGCATGGCGTGGATCGCGCCGCGGGCGGTCGGCTGGTCGCGCAGCGCGCGCCTGGGCGGCTCGCCGGAGGTCGTGCCGTAGAGCGCCATGACCTTGCGGAACAGATCCTCCTTGCTGCCGAAGCAGGCGTAGATGCTGGCCGGGGCGATTCCCATGGCCTGGGCCAGGTCGTTGATCGAGGTGCCCTCGTAGCCCCGTTCCCAGAACAGGTCCAGCGCTTGGCGCAGGGCGGTGTCGGGGTCGAATGTGCGCGGCCTGCCGCGAGCAGCCATCCAGGGTCCCTCCGGATTTGTTTATCGTTCGATTCACTTTACCTTGACCTGCACCACTATGGCATGCCAGGTTTGTTGATCGTTCGATAGGAAAAAGGAGCCGATCGTCATGAGCATCCCCTCCACCATGCGCGCTTTGCAGCAGACGTCGCTGAACGGCCCGCAGGACCTGCGCCTGACCCCCGACGCGCCGGTACCGAGCCCCGGGCCGGGCGAGGTCCTGATCCGTGTCACCGCCGCCGGTTTGAACTTCGTCGACATCTCGCAGGCCCGAGGCACGTTCGCGGGCGGCCCGCAGCCGCCGTATCTGGCGGGCATCGAGGCCGCGGGTGAAGTCGCCGCCGTTGGCGAGGGGGTGACCGGCCTGGAGCCCGGCGCCCACGTCATCGGCGTCGGCATTGCCGGCGGGGCCTTCGCCGAGTACATGGTGCTGCCGGCGGTCGGCGCGGTCCCGGTGCCGACAGGCTGGGCCGATGAGCAGGCCCTGGGCATGGTCGTGAACTGGCCGACGGCGCTGGCGGCGCTCAAGCCACTGGGCGGCGTCGCCGCAGGACAGACGGTGCTGATCCATGCCGCGGCCGGCGGGACCGGCCAGGTCGCGGTGAAGATGGCCAGACACTATGGCGCGACGGTGATCGCCGCGGCCTCGCCGGGAAAGCACGAGGTGGTACGGGCGCTGGGCGCCGACCACGTCATCGACTCCCGCGGTGGTGATATCGCCGCCGAAGTCCTGGCGTTGACCGGCGGCGCAGGCGCCGACCTGGTGCTGGAGTCGGTCGGCGGCGCCACCCTGGAGGCCAGCCTGGCCGCGACCAAGCGGGTCACCGGCCGGGTCGTCGTCTTCGGCGTGGCCGGCGGCGGAGCCGCGATCACCAACTGGGACCTGGTCTATAAGCACCAGGTCCACCTCATCGGCCTGAACATCGGCACCCTCATCCAGGCCGCACCGCAAATCTTCGGCGAGGTCATGGGCCAGTTGTTCGGGCTTGTATCGGCCGGGGTGCTCGGTCCCGGCCGGCCCACCGTGCATGAGCTGGCCGAGGGGCCCAAAGCGCTCGCGGAACTGGAAGGGCGGGCCACCGTAGGCAAGCAGGCACTGCGGCCTTGAACAGATCGCGGCGCCGGCCGGCGGGTCCCCGCCGAGTCACGACCGTGAGGATCGAAGCCCGGCACCGCAGGGAACACCACCTACCGGAGCGTGCCCGCCGGCGCCCGCAGCGACGCCTCGGCGATCGGAAAGAACGCGATCAGGCGGCCGACGGCCAGCACACGTCGGCACTGGCCTCGCGCCTGCTCACCGCTCCGGCCCCCCCGGGGGGACGGCCGGCCCGGTGATCGTGGGGTTCAGCGGGTCCAGGTCCATTTCTGGTTGGTGCCGCCGTGGCAGGTGTAGAGCTGGATGGTGGTGCCGTTGGCGGTGCCTTGTCCGGTGGCGTCCAGGCACAGTCCGGACTGTACGCCGGTGATGGAGCCGTCGGAGTTGTAGCGCCACTGCTGGTTGGCGCCGCCGTGGCAGGAGTAGATCTGGATCTTGGCGCCGTTGCCGGTGC
>NZ_JBHTCG010000048.1:0-51237 GCF_042665155.1 Sphaerisporangium rhizosphaerae
GCGCTGCGCGCGGCCCTGCCCGCCGGCGCCGCCGCGCCGGCGGAGGCCGCGACCCGCCGCCTCCTCGCGGCCTGCACCACCATCGCGCAGCGCCGAGGCCGAGCGAGACCCTTCCTGGCGGCCTGAACCACCACCGTGCAGGGCCGAGGCCGTACGCCGCCGCCTCCTCGCGGCCTGCACCACCATCGCGCAGCGCCGAGCCGAGCAACCGCCGCCTCCCAGTGGCCTCCACCACCACCGCGCGGAGCCGAGGCCGTACGCCGCCGACTCCTGGCGGCCTGGCGCGTCGCGGTGCCGGTCAGAGGGCGCGGCGGGCGGGGCTGGGCGGGCTCTGGCGGTTGGCGCGGTCGAGAGCGGTGACGCGGTAGTGCGACCCGCGCCCGCCGGCGGGATCGGTGTACTGGGCGCGGCGCCCGCCGGGCACCACCGCGACGAGATGCGCCGCCAGTTCCTCCGGGTCGCAGCCGTCACGGCCGCCATGACCGCCGGCACCGGCATGGGCGGCGCCGCGCGTCGCGGGCGCGGGCGGGCTCCCGGCGGCGGTGGGCTCCGGGCCGCCCGTGGCCGTGGGCGCCGGGGCCGGGTCCTCCTCGTCGAAGCGGTAGACCGCGTACAGCCAGGGTTCGGGCCGGCCTGCGGCCTGGAAGGAAAGGGCGACGCCGCCGCCGGCGGCGGTGCGGGCCTGGGTGAGGACGGGCGTCTTGGGCCGGGGGCCGGAGGCGAGCCGCGGGAGCACCGGGAGCAGGGCCGGGCGCGCGTAGTGGTCGGCCACCAGCCGCGTGGTGGACCCGAGCCGGTCGGCGCGCAGGTCGCCCGCGCTGTAGTAGATGTCGCCGCCGATCTCGGGGTGGTCCAGGTTCAGGGTCAGGTGGCGCGACAGCTCCGCCGGGTCCTGCCAGGCGGCGGGCTGCCCGGCGACGCCCACCTTGTAGGCGGCCTGCCCGACCCACAGCTGAGTGCCGGTGCCGGCGACGACCTGCGCCCACCACGGGGCCAGCACCGCGTAGTCGGCCACCGGCAGGCCGATGTTCCAGTAGATCTGCGGGGCGACGTAGTCCAGCCAGCCCCGCTTCACCCACAGGCGGGTGTCGGCGTGCTGGCTGTCGTAGGACTGGGACCCGGAGGTCGCCGAGCCGAGCGGGTCGGTCGTGGCGTTGCGCCAGATGCCGAAGGGGCTCACCCCCCACTGCACCTCCGGCTTGGCCTCCCGGACGCGCTCGCTCATCTCCTCGATCAGCAGGTTGACGTTGTGCCGCCGCCAGGCCGCCTTGTCAGGGAAGCCCGTCCCGTGGTCGGCGTAGGCCTCGGCGTCGTCGAACTCCTGGCCGGCGACGGGGTAGGGGTAGAAGTAGTCGTCGAAGTGGACCCCGTCGATGTCGTACCGCTCGACCGCGTCCATGATGGCGTCCTGCACGAACGCGCGGACCTCCGGCAGCCCGGGGTTGTAGTACAGCTTGCCGCCGTAGGCGACGGGCCAGGCGGGGTTCTGCCGCGCCGGGTGGTCGGGGACGAGCTGTTCGAGGTCGGCCTGCATCGAGACGCGGTAGGGGTTGAACCACGCGTGGAAGGCGAGCCCGCCCTCGTGGGCGGCCTGGACCATGAAGCGGAGCGGGTCGTAGCCCGGGTCCTGACCTTGGACGCCGGTGAGGTACTGCGACCACGGCTCGTACCGGGAGGGCCAGAACGCGTCGGCGGTCGGCCGCACCTGCACGAACACCGCATTGAGCCGCCGCGAGCGCGCGAAGTCCAGCCAGGAGACGAACTCGCTCTTCTGCTGCTCCACGGTCAGCCCGGTGCGGGAGGGCCAGTTGATGTTGACGACCGAGGCGATCCACATGCCGCGCATCTGGCGCGCGGAGGGGCCGTCCACCGCGCCGCCGGGCGAGGCGTGCGCGGCGCCGGCGCCGCGCGGTCCGGTGAGCGGGACGGCGCCGGCGGCCCGCGCCTGGGCCTGGCCGAGGGCGACGGGGCTCAACGCGGCCGCGGCGAGGCCGCCGAGTACGGCCCTGCGGGTCAGCGGACGGCTGTTCATGCGGCCTCCTGTCGGCGTGGCGACGCCGCCCTCCCGGACGACGGAGGGGCGGACCTCGCTCCCTGAGGTGCTCCCTGAGGTGCTCTCTGGCGTGCTCCGATGGTGAGGCCGCGCGGACGACCATGACATGCCCGCCCACCGCGGCCTCGGGCGCGAAGATGACAGATAACTTCCCGAGGATCAATGGATCTGAAGAAAGTTGTCATCAGGCCGTGACCTAACCGGGAGCCAATGAAGGAAATCTTCCTAGAAGATACGCGCAAAGCCGTCCATCGCCACAACCGTGGCGGAGCAGGTCCCCGACCACCGGAAGCCCGCATGCCGCACAGTCCCGATCTCGACCGCCTCGCCGCCACGGTGCTCCAGCCCGGGTTCGACGGCACGACCCCGCCCGGCTGGCTGCTCGGCCACCTCGCCGGCGGGCTCGGCGGCGTGGTGCTGTTCGCCCGCAACATCTCCGAGGACACCCCCAGGCTAGTCCGGCGGCTGCGCGAGGAGAATCCGCAGGTCATCGTGGCCGTGGACGAGGAAGGCGGCACGGTGACCCGCCTCGAGGCCGCCACCGGCAGCTCCTGGCCCGGCAACGCCGCCCTCGGCGTCCTGGACGACCCCGCCACCACCGAGGCGACCGGGCGGGAGATCGGCCTGCTGCTCGCCGAGGCCGGGATCACCCTGGACTACGCCCCCGACGTGGACGTCAACGCCGATCCCGCCAACCCCGTCATCGGCATCCGCTCCTTCGGCGCCGACGCCGGCCTGGTCGCCCGGCACTCGGCCGCCTGGGTCACCGGGCTGCAGAGCACGGGCGTCGCGGCCTGCGCCAAGCACTTCCCCGGGCACGGCGACACCGTGACCGACTCCCATCTCGCGCTGCCCACCGTGCACGCCTCCCGCGACCTGCTGGAGCGCCGCGACCTGCCGCCCTTCCGCGCCGCCATCGCCGCCGGGGTGCGCGCCGTGATGTGCGGCCATCTCATGGTCCCCGCCCTGGACCCCGCCCTGCCCGCCACGCTGAGCCGCCGCGTCCTGACCGGTCTGCTGCGCCTGGAACTGGGGTTCACGGGGGTGACGGTGACCGACGCGATCGAGATGAAGGCCGTCGCCGCCCTCCTTCCCCCGCCGGAGATCGCCGTGCGCGCGCTCGCCGCGGGCGCCGACGCGATCTGCGTGGGCGCCTCCACCCCCGGCGGCGAGAACGTCACCGCCCTGCGCGAGGGCATCGTCCGCGCGGTCCACGAGGGCGCCCTGCCCGAGTCACGGCTGGCGGAGGCGGCCGGCCGCGTGCGCGCCCTCGCCGCCTGGCACGCCTCCCACGTCGCACCGGCGCAGCCGGGGACGATCGGGCGCGACCCCCGTTACGGGGTGTCCACGCTCGGCCTGGACGCCGCCCGGCGGGCGCTGCGCGTCACGATCCCCGCCGGGGACGCCTCGCCGGACCGGCCCGTCCTCACCCGGCCGCCACAGGTGGTCGAGATGACCGCCCGCCCCCACCAGGCGATCGGCGGCGCCCTGCCGTACGGGCCCGGCGAGGCGCTGGCCGCGCTGCTGCCCGGCACCGAGCGCGCCGTCCTGACGCCCGGCCGGGACGCGGTTCCCCCGCTGCGCGAGCCCGAGCAGGCCCCCGTGGTGGTCGTCACGCACGACGCCCACCGGCACGCGTGGATGCGCGACCGCCTGGCGGAGATCCTGCGGCGCCGCCCGGACGCCGTCGTGGTCGAGATGGGCCTGCCCGGCCACCCGGCGGGAGCGGTCTACCTGGCCACCAACGGCAACTCCCGCGTCTCGTCGCTGGCCGCCGCGGAATGGCTCACCGGCCGCTGAAGCCCGGAACGACACAGAACCACGCCGTCGCACGGTTCGCCGCGGGCGGCGACGAGTGGAACGACACAAAACGGCGCCAACTTGGGGGTTCGCCACGACCAGGATTGAGTAATGTGTCGGTAACAGAAAAGGAACCGCATGATCGACCCGCAGCGCTCGACCCCGGAGAACCTGGTCGCCCGGGTGCGGGCCGTGCTCCCCTCGCTGACCCCCTCCGCGCAGATCATCGCGCGGCTCATCCTGGACGATCCGGCGACGGTCGCCCGCAGCACGATCACCGAGCTCAGCGCGGCCTCCTCGACCAGCGAGGCGACCATCGTGCGCACCGCCCGGGTGCTGGGCTTCTCGGGGTACGCCCAGCTCAGGCTGGCGCTGGCCGCGGCCGCCGCCACCCGTCACGGCCCCGACCGGCTCGTTCCCGGCGACCTCGCCCCCGACGACCCGCTTTCCGACGTGATCGCCAAGGTCGCCCGGGCAGAACGCGAGGCCATCGAGGACACCGCGGCCCAGCTGTCCCCCGAACGGCTCGGCGAGGTGGTCGACGCCATCATCGGCGCGCGCCGCGTCGACGTCTACGGGGTGGCCGCCTCGGGGCTGGTCGCGACCGACATGGCGCAGAAACTGCTGCGCATCGGCCTGTCCTCCCACGCCTTCACCGACGCCCACCTGGCGCTGACCAGCGCGGTCCTGCTCAGGGCCGGCGACGTCGCGGTCGGGGTGAGCTGCACCGGCGAGACCCCCGACGTCCTGGAGCCGATGCGCCTGGCGCGCAAGGCGGGGGCGACCACGGTGGCCATCACCAACAACCCGCGCTCGTCGCTGGCCGAGGGGTGCGACCACGTGCTGATCTCGGCCGGCCGCGAGACGGCCTTCCGCCCCGGCGCGCTGGCCAGCAGGATCAGTCAGCTCCTGGTCGTCGACTACGTGTTCGTCGGCGTCGCCCAGCGCACCTCCGAGGTCTCCAACGAGGCCCTCCGCACCACCCGCGACGCCGTGGACACCTTCCTCACCGATTCCCGCTCCCGCCCCCGCCGCCCGTCCTGACCGCTCACTGGCGCACGTGTCCGCGGCGGCGGTGATGCCCGAGAGGCCGCCAGGCAGGTATGACCACCGGGCGATCGGCGACGCGGGCCCTGGTTCATGGGAGCGACGTCCGCCACGCTCGTGGTTTCTCGTTACTCGAGATGGCGGCCGTCATCGTGCCGGCCGTCCAGATCACGAGGTACGCCGACCTGCGGCCGCCCGCGGAGCGGTGAGCACCGGCCGGGCGCCCTCGTCTCTGGCCTGCCCTGCGGACGACGCACCGCCCGCGCCGTGCGTCCGCGCGCGGGCCGGGTGCGTGAGGCCGGGACGTCCGTGCGGGGTCAGGCCGAGTGGCGGGAGTGGAGGAGGCGGGAGACGGCCATGTAGGCGAGGACGACCACGCCGATGATGAGCGCCCACTTGAGGATGCCCGCGACCAGGCTGATCACGGTGCCGAGCAGCATGAAGCCGATGATGACGGCGGCGATGAGGAGAAGGATTCGAGCCATGACCCCAGGCTAGATCTCCGCGCACCGCCGCGGGACCCCGCGGCGGGTGGTTCAGGGACGAGTCAGGGTCGCCCCTCAGGGTGCGGCCGGGGTTCGCGCTTCGCCCCGTACCCCTGAATGGGGCCGGGGTTCGCGCTTCGCCCCGGCCCCAGGATGCGGCCCGGGTTCGCGCTTCGCTTCGGGGCTCGCACGATCAGGCTGCGCATCGCGGGCGGGGGTCACAGGACGGCGCAGCCGATCGTGACGGGGACGCGGGAGGACCAGCGGCCGGACAGGACGTCGTAGGCCTGGGCGTAGCCGTTGGCGGCCTTGCCGGCGCGCGAGCAGTCGAAGGCGCCGGTCTTCTTGCCGAAGCTGCCGCCCGCGAAGCCGCCGTGGGAGCTCGCGGTCACGGTGCCGCTCCAGAAGGTGCGTCCCGTGTTGTAGCGCAGGTAGAGACGCACCTGGCCGAAGTTGTAGTGGTCGCCGCTGATCTTGATGCGCGGGATGTCGTCGACCGAGGTGGAGGTCGAGGTGCCGTCGCCGTTGTCGCGCGGCGGCACGGTGTACCGGTTGATCCACAGGCGGGCCGAGACCTTGCGGTCGGCGGCCTGCCCGTTGTCCAGGGCGGCCTGACGGCGCACCGCCGGGGTGACGCACACGTCGTCGCCGCTGAACGCCTCCCGCCAGACGTATCCGTCGACGCAGGTGTGCGCACCGAAGGCGCCGGAGGTCCAGCGCCCGGCGGCGGCGTTGTCCGAGCGGGTCTGGGTGCGGATGCCTCCGGTGACGCAGACGTGGTCCGCGGGGCGGGCCTCGCGCCAGACGAAGCCCTCGCGGCAGGTGTCGGGGCCGAAGTCGCCGGTGGCGGCGGAGGCCGAGGTCGCGGGGACGGTGACCGACAGGCCCGCGACGGCGGCGACGGCGAGTCCGAGGAGGGTGCGCTTCATCGTTGTCTCCTTGAGTGTGAGGGTCCCGCCGCCCCGGCCGGCTCGCCCGGGGCGTCTTTCGCACTCAAGAGATACGGCCGGTCACCTGCAGTCCCATTGACCACCGCTTGACGCCGGCCCGGCAAGCGGGTTGAAAGCGTCGCAAGCGCCGGCGAGGCCAGGTCCGCTGGGTGCGGACGAGCGCATCGCGGCCGCAGCCGGCGGATCCGGCCGAGGACTCCAGGTCAGCCGGACGTCGGACCCAGAGCCCGCCGGGAGGCGCCGTCCTCCACCGGCACCGTCAGAAGGGGACGCCGAACAGCACGCGGCGGCCGCGGAACTCGGTGAGGCTCCAGAGCTGGTCCTTCTCGTTCCAGCAGGTGAGGTCCTCCGGGCCGATCGGGAACTTGCGGACCTGGGCCGGTTGTCCGTCCGCGATCACCAGGAGCGAGCCGTTCTTGACCGAAGAGGCCGCCTGGCTGAGGTACCAGCGTCCCTGGCGGGACAGCGCGCCCTGGATCTTGGCCGCCGGGAGGGTGAAGGCGTGCGCGGCGGGCACGAGCCCGTCCGGCCCGGCCTCCAGACCGGCGCCGGCGCCCAGCTCCCAGCGCGCCACCCGTCCGGTCGTGCCGGGCTCCTGCGCGGGGTCCACGTACTCGCCGGAGACGAGCAGGTGCGGGCTCGCGCTCCGGTCGACGGCGGCGAAGGAGAACCGGGCGGAGCCGGTGCCGCTCCAGGCGTCCACCTGCGGCATCACGTACCGGTAGCCGAAGGCGTGGTACGCGCCGCCACGCTTGCCGATCTTGTCGTCGTCGCCCTGCACCTCGTAGATGTGCCGGGTGTCGAAGACCCGGATCCCGCGGCCGGTGTCGGCGACGTAGAGCAGGTCGCCGTACCAGGCCAGGCCGCCCGCGTGGATGTTGATCGCCTTGTAGTCGGCCCCCTTGACGGGCTCCACGAGCAGGACGTGCCGGTACTTGCGGGTGGCGGTGCTGAGGAAGGAGACGCGCACCCCGCGCTCGGCCGCCTTGCCGTCGGGCTTCCAGTACCAGCTCACCGCGAACACCTGGGCGTCCTTGCGGCCCGCCTCCGAACTGCCGGTGATGCCCTGCGGGTACCAGTCGAGGGTGTCGTTGTCGCCCTGCTCGAAGCAGTACCAGTCGGCGGGCTTGGGCGACATCGACCCGAACGCCGTCGTGGCCCCCTTGCGGACGGCGGTGCGGTTGGCGGCGGCGAGCACGGCCGCGAGGCTCCGTACCGGCAGCGCCCCGGCCAGCGCCGCGACCGCCTGCGGCAGCTCGCGGGTGTCGCGCCGCAGTCTGAACGGCCCCGGGTCCGTCCCGGTCATGAGGCTCGGGCTCATGGGATGCCCCCCCGGCTGAACACGTCAGGAGCGGACCGTCGCGGCCACGCCGGCCGCTCCCGCTCGGCCAATGATCAATCACGACAGTCTCCCGCAGGAGCGATATATCCGTCTACGTAATGACGCATCGCCTCGATTTCCGTCTACGTGATGACGCATCCGCTCGCACGACCTGGCGTGGCGGCGGCCTTGCCGACCTCCTCCGCAGAAGGCGCGTCCTTGGGATGGCGGGTGAGGTGTGACACGACCTCCGCACCGGCCCGGGTCAGATGGCCCGCCTAAGGCGGAACGCCGTTCAGCGCCGGCCGCCGGGACCGGCTCGGGCGCGGGCATGGAAAGGGCCGGGTACGGGCGCGCGTACCCGGCCCTTCTTCCGCCACCGCGGGCGGGCGGATCGCCACCGCGGGATGCGGGATCACCACCGCGGGGAGGTGGGGTCACCCCGCCGCGGACCGCAGATCAGCCGGTCGTGCAGGCGGTGCCGTTCAGGGTGAAGGAGGTCGGCGAGGCGTCGCTGGAGGACCAGGTGCCCTGGAACCCGAAGGACGCGGTGCCGTTCGCCGGGATCGACCCGTTGTGGTCCACGTTCCTGGCGGTCACCGACGAGCCGCTCTGCGAGACGGTGGCGTTCCAGGCGTTGGTGACCCTCTGGTCGCCCGGGAAGGTGAAGGCGAGCGTCCAGCCGTTGACGGCGCTCGCGCTGCCGACGGTGATGTTGGCGGTGAATCCGCCGGCCCACTCGCTCTTGGTGTAGGTGACCCGGCAGGAGCCGCCGGGGTTGCCGCCGCCGGAGGTGGTGGTCACCGAGACGGTGTTGGAGGCCTGGGAGGTGTTGCCCGCGGCGTCACGCGCCCGCACCGAGAAGGAGTACGCCGTCGAGGCGGACAGCCCGCTGACGTTGTAGGAGGTGCCGCTCGTGGTGCCGACGAGGGTGGAGCCGCGGTAGACGTCGTACCCGGTCACGCCGACGTTGTCGCTGGAGCCGTTCCAGGCCAGGCTCACGCCGCTGGAGGTGACGTTCGAGGCCCGCAGGTTGGACGGCGCGGAGGGCGCCTGTGTGTCGCCGCCGTTGTTGCCGCCGCCGACGGTGTAAGAGAAGTTGTTGACGGCCAGGCCGGTGCCGCCGACCCAGGGCTCGAAGCCGGCCTGCACGCTGGTCATGTACCAGGAGTTCTGCACGTAGCCGCGGCTGAGCATGTCGTTGTAGAACGTGCTGACGTTGAAGCTGATCGAGCTGGTCGGCGAGGTGCGCACGTAGGAGATGACGTTCCAGCCGCTGTTGCCGTACCAGACGTCCCAGGTGCCGCCGGCCAGGTTGACGGTGGCCACCCGGGAGCCCACCGGCTGCACCGACCCGGTGTGGTTGAGCCAGACCATCAGCTCGGCCCCGGTGTTCTGGCCGTCGGTGCGGGACGTCGGGTCGAACCAGATGTCGTAGGAGGCGTCGTACACGCCGGCGCTTCCGGGATAGGTCATGCTGACGCTGGTCTGGATGCCGGCGAACCGGCTGTCGGTGACGCGCATCGGCAGGCTGCTGCCCGTGCTGCAGTTGGCGTAGTGGCAGCCGGCGTAGACGGCGGGGTAGGAGCCCGGCGCGCCGTTCTGCGGCTTGTTGTGGTTGCCCTGGGTGATGGCGAACCCGCTCGAGGTGACGTTGATGCACTGCTGGGTGTCGTCGCCCCAGTTGTTGTTGATCACGACGTACTTGCCGCCGGCGATGGTGGTGGCGCCGTACTTCTCGCAGATCTGGACGTCCGCGCGGGCGGGACCGGCGACCACCGACATCATGAGGATCGAGCCCACGGCGGCGAGGACGGCCGTCAGGGCTCTCAGTGCTCGGCGTTTCATCTTGCCTCCGGGGGGTGGGATGTGGGAGCGCTCCCAATCTGTCGCGACCCTAGGTTGGCTCACCGCCACCGAACAGGACCCGTTAGCGCGGGCGGCCGCGTTCGCCCGTTTGAGCAGGCACGACACCCGATTGTGCGCTGAAAGTTTCAGTGCCGCCCCCGCCGCCCCCGCCGCCATCGCCGGCCTCGGCCGCGCGCGCCACGTTGCCGGGCATCCGCCCGAAGATCAGCCCGTGGAAGGGGTAGGCCGCCCACCAGTACAGGTGGCCCAGCAGCCCGCGCGGGTGGAAGATCGCCCGCTGGCCGTAGACGGTCGCGCCGTCCGCACGGCGGCAGCACAGCTCCAGCCAGGCGAGCCCTGGCAGGCGCATCTCCGCGCGCAGCCGCAGCAGGCGGCCCGGCTCGATCTCCTCCACCCGCCAGAAGTCCAGGGCGTCGCCGACGCGCAGCCGGGCCGGGTCGCGCCGGCCCCGGCGCAGCCCCACCCCGCCGACGGCCCGGTCGGCGAGGCCGCGCACCCACCAGGCGACCGGCAGGGAGTACCAGCCGTTGCCGCCCCCGATGCCCTCGATGACCCGCCACAGCGCCTCCGGGGAGGCCCGCACCGCCCTGGACCGCTCGTCGATGTACAGGCTGCCGCCGGCCCAGTCGGGGTCGGTCGGCAGCGGGTCGCTGGGCGCGCCGGGCGTCGAGGCCGAGGACCAGCGCGTCGCCACGTCGGCCTCCTTGATGCGCAGCAGGGCGAGCCGCACCGCCTGCCCGAAGGAGGTCAGGCCCTCCGGCGGGTCGGGGATGTACCGGGCGATGTCGTGCTCACGGCAGACCGCCTCGTTGCGCAGCGACTCGACCAGCGGCCGCGCCACGCCCGCCGGGACGGGGGTGACCAGCCCGACCCAGTGACTGGAAAGGCTGGGCGTGAGCAGCGGCACCGGGATGATCAGCCGTGGCGGGAGCCCGGCGGCCTCGGCGTAGCCCCGCATCATCTGCGCGTAGGTCAGCACGTCGGGGCCGCCGATGTCGTAGGCCCGCTCGGCGCCCGGCGGGATGTCCAGCGCGCGGACCAGGTAGCGCAGCACGTCCCTGATCGCGATGGGCTGCGTCCGGGTGCGCACCCAGCGGGGCGTGGTCATGACCGGCAGCCGCTCGGTCAGATACCGCAGCATCTCGAAGGACACCGACCCCGAGCCGATGATCACCGACGCCCGGTACGCGACCGTGGGCACTCCCGAGCAGCGCAGGATGGCCTCCACCTCGGCGCGCGAGCGCATGTGCGGGGAGGGCCGCTCGGCGGGGGTGAGGCCGCCGAGGTACACGATGCGGCGCACCCCCGCCTCCCTGGCCGCCAGCGCGAAGGTCCGCGCCGCGGCGCGGTCGCGCTCGGCGAAGTCGCGGCCGGCGGCCATGGTGTGGATCAGGTAGAAGGCGACGTCCACCCCTTCCAGGGCCGCTCTGGTCGCCGCCAGGTCGGTGGCGTCCGCCTCGGCGACCTCCACCCGGTCGCGCCACACCTGGCCGCGCAGGCGCGCCGACGAGCGGGCCATGCAGCGCACGGCGTGACCGGCCTCCAGCAACTCGGGCACCAGCCGGCCGCCGATGTAGCCGGTCGCGCCCGTCACCAGGCATCGCGCCATCTCGCCACCCCCTCGACTCCCCTAGCTGATTCGTGCCCCCGGCCCGGGCCGGTTGCGCCACGCGCCCGGCGGACCCGAGATGACGGTCTCGTCGTGGAGGCGGATCATCTCCGGGATACCGGGTAGACCCCGGGACATCCACCTATGAAAGAGGGCAATCGACATGCTTTACGGCAAAGAGCACGTTGAGCGGTATCGCGCCACAGACGGCAAGGAAGGCCACGACTGGAACGGCACGACCACGCTGCTCCTCACCACCAAGGGCCGCACGAGCGGCGAGGATCGCGTCAACCCGCTGATCTACCAGCGGCACGGCGACGACTACGTCATCGTCGCCTCCAAGGGCGGCGACCCCAAGTCGCCGGACTGGTACCTGAACCTGCAGGCCCACCCCGAGGTGGAGGTGCAGGTCATGGGCGACCGTTTCCGGGCGAGGGCCCGCACGGCGACGCCGCAGGAGAAGCCGGAGCTGTGGCGGCTGATGACGGCGACCTGGCCGCAGTACGACGAGTACCAGACCAAGACCAACCGCGAGATCCCCGTCGTGGTCCTGGAGCGCACCGGCGACCTGTGATCTCGCCCGACCCCCTTCCCACCGCCGTCCGCGGCCCGCGGGCGGCAGGCGACGGGTCACGGGCGACGGGCACGGGCGGCGTGATGGCGTGATGGCCCGCGGGCGGTGGCCTGCGGCCGAGGACGGCGGCGGCCGGTGTCCTTCTTGGAGGACGTCGGCCGCTCCCCGGTGACCGGTGGCCCTGACGGCACGGGATTTGCGAAGATGTCGGGGCGGAACCACAGGGGGAGGCCCGGACGAGGTCCGGCCATGGCGGCCTGCCGGTCGTGAGGGTCCCGCGCGGACGCAGGACCAGGGAGGCACGCGGTGGGCAGCGAGAATCAGACGGCCGAAATCATGATCGCCGAGGCGCGGAAGGCGTTCTGGGTCATGGTCGGGTTCCTGGCGCTGATCTGGGTCCTGCAGATCCTGAACGCGATCACCGCCTACTCCCTGAGCCAGTCGTTCGGCATCGTCGCCCGCGACCCCGCCCGGCTGCCCGACATCGTCACCGCTCCGTTCCTGCACTGGAGCTGGGCCCACATCGAGGGCAACTCCGGCCCGCTGTTCGTCTTCGGCTTCCTGGCCGCCTACCGGGGAGTGGTGAAGTTCCTCGGGGTGACCGCGCTGATCGCGGTCGCCAGCGGGCTCGGCGTCTGGTTCGTCGCCGGGCCGAACAGCGTCACGGCGGGCGCGAGCGGCGTCGTGTTCGGGTACTTCGGCTACATCCTGGTCCGGGGCCTGTTCGACCGGCACCGCATCGACATCGTCGTCGGCCTGGTCATGGGCCTCTGCTTCGCCTACCAGTTCACCGGCCTGCTGCCGACCGACGAGTTCAGCTGGCAGGGCCACCTGTTCGGCTTCGCCGGCGGCATCCTCGGCGGCTGGCTGTTCCGCGACCGCCGCCCGCGCGCCGCTTCCGCGCTTCCCGGCGCCGGCGCCGGCGCCGCACGGCCGCTGGGGGGCGCCACCGCGCCCGGCCTGGGACGGCCCGTTCCCGGCATGCCGGGGACGAGCAGGCCGGCCCCCACGAGCACCGACCCCTCCCGCGCCGCCCTGATGAAGGAACTCGACGACCTGGGACTGTGACCGCCGGGTTCCCCGAGGGTCGCGACCACGCGCGTTCGCCGTCCCCCCGACGGCCTTCTCGCAGGTGACCGCGTCCGCGAGCCGCGGGGGGCTTCAGTAGGACTGGAACTCCAGCAGGTTGCCGTCGGGGTCGCGCAGGTGGGCGGTGCGCACGGTGGGCCCCCACTCGGGCCGGGCGGCCGGCGCGGCGACGACCCGGCCCCCGTGCCGCTCCCCGCAGGCCGCCGCGGCGTCGACGTCGCCGACGGTGAGCACCAGCATCGCGGCGTCCGACGGCGCCGGGGGTCGCAGATCGCCCACGACGCCGGCCATCATGGCGCGGTCCAGCAGGGAGAGCACGGACTGATCGCCCAGACCCCAGTTGGCGTACGGTCCGGACGGCTCCCCCTTGGCGCGCGTGCCGCCGAGCGCCTCGGTCAGCACGCCGTCGTAGAAGCGGAAGCACTCGGGAAAACGCGACACGAGCAGGCGCGGGTACAGGGCGTCCATCATTGCCTTCCGTTAATCGTTGGTGTGCACCAATGATTGGTGGTGCCCTATCCTGCCGAGGTGACCGACGTTCCGCAACTGCCGCCCTCCCTGCTCGGCGTGACCGCCTTCGTCCTGTCCAAGACCGGCCTCGCGGGCAGGCGCGGCATGGGCGAGCGACTGGAGTCGATGGGGCTCGGGCTGTGGCACATGGCGGTGCTCGCCGCGCTCGCCGACTTCGGCCCCGCCTCCCAGCGCGATCTCGGCAGGCGGCTCGGCATCGACGCCAGCGACCTGGTCGCCGTGATGGACGCCCTGCTCCCCCCGCGCCTGGTCGACCGCGGGCGAGACCCCGCCGACCGCCGCCGCTACTCGGTGTCGATAACCGCCGAAGGACGCGCGGCTCTGGACGAGGCGCTGCGGCGCGCGGCGGAGGTGCACGACGACATCCTGCGCGCCCTCGACGCGCAGGAGCGGGAGATGCTGCACCGCCTGCTGCGCAAGGCCTACGCGAGCTTGGACCCGCGCGCCGTCCTCCTCCCCGGCGAGACCGACGTGCCAATGGAGCGGGAAACGCCGATATCGTCGCCTTCGTGACCGTGCTCATCGATCCGCCGAACTGGCCGGGGCCGCACGACCTGCTGTGGTCCCACCTGGTCAGCGACATCTCGCTGGACGAGCTGCACGCCTTCGCCGCCGAGCTGGGCGTCCCGCCCAGGGCGTTCGACCGCGACCACTACGACGTGCCGGAGACGGTGTACGACCGCGCCGTCGCCCTCGGCGCCGAGCCGGTCTCCTCCCAGACGCTGGTGAAACGCCTCATCGCCGCCGGACTCCGCCGACGCCGCCGCCTGGTCTCCTGACCGCCACGCCCGGCCTCACGACCAGCACGCCCCCCACCCCACAGGTACCGGCCTACGACCAGCACGCCCGCCACTCCGCACGTCCCGGCCTCACGACCGGCACTCCCGCCGCCCCCACGTGCCGGCCTCCTGACCGGCACGTGTAGGGCGGCCTCTGACCGGCACGCCCCCACCCCACATGTCCCGGCCTTCTGAGCGCACGGCGGGCGGCGGGCGGCGGCGGAATCTCAGGGGCCGAGCAGCCGGGCGAGTTCGGCTCGCATGTTGCTCCGCGCCCCGGCCTCCCACAGCTCGCGGGCTAGCGGGGTCCGGTACAGCGTGGGCGCGGCGAGCAGGTCTCGGAGCACGCGCGCCCGGCCCGCCCTGAACGCCTCGTCCGGCACATGGCGGTACTCCTCCCGTACCGCGCGGGCGTACGCCCCGTACCCTGGTGCGGCGAGCACGGCGAGGTCCGCGTCGCACAGGACCTCGCCGTCGCGGTCGCCCGGCGCGGGGTCGTGCCCGGCGGTCACCCGGACCAGCCGCGCCACCTCGGCGATCCGCCGGGCGTCGAGCCCGCCGCCGAAACCACCGTTCAGCCCGCCGCCGAGACCACCATCCGGCCCACCGTCGAGACCACCGTGCGGCCGACCGTTGAGTCCACCGTCCGGCCCATCGTCGAAACCGCCGTCGAGCGGGCCGTCGAAGCCTCCGGCCGCGCCGGGGCGTCCGGCCGGGGAAGGTGACGGGACGGGCGGAGGGGCGAGCCTGGTGAGCCGCGCCGTGGCGAGCTGAGCACTGCGCTCCTCGTCCCACCCCGGCCGCCCGTCGTACACCGCGTCGTGGAACCAGGCGGCCAGCCGGACCGCCACCGTGTCGGCGGCGAACCCGGCGAGGGGCTCGATCGCGGCGAGCACGGCACGCAGGTGGGCGGGCGTGTGGTAGCGCCGGTGCGGCTCCGACCAGCGCGCGATCAGCTCCGCCACGACGGCGCGAGCCGCCGCCGAGTCTCCGGCGACGGCCGCCCACGCCACCACGAGATCGCCGGCTCCTCCGAGCCCCCCGGCCGGCTCCCCATCCCGGCCGTCCACCCCGGCCGGCGCGCGAGCCGCCGCGAGATCGCCGGCGCCTCGGGGCTCGTCCGGCTCCCCACCCCGGCCGGCCGTCCCGGCCGTCGCGCGATCGGTCATGCCCCTATCGTGCCGGGCCGTCCGGCGGTCCGCCACGGCAGGGCTCGACCCAGTCGTCCGGCGGTCCCCCACGGCAGGCTCGACCCGGCCGTCCGGCGGTCCCCCACAGCGGGCCCCCACAGCGGGGCTCGACCCAGTCGTCCGGCATGGGCAGCAGGGCAGGGCTCAGCCTGACGGCACGGCACGGCACGGGTCGGCTTGGTGGGACGGATGGGACGGCATGGCCTTGGTCGGCTTGGCCCGCCGGTGGGCGGGCCGTGCGGTACGCCGGGGTTCAGTCGGCGATGTAGGTGATCGAGCGGATCTCGTAGCCCCTGGTCGCGCTGCCGCGGGCGTGCATCAGCATGGCGCCGCCCTCGTACGAGTAGGCGCAACTCGTGCCGCCGGTCTCCCGGCTGCACCCTTGGTAGATGTAGCCCACGCCGCCGAACCGGGCGCGGAACAGCTTCTTCACCGCGCCGGCCGAGGCGACCTCCAGGCCCCGGTTCCGATCGCCCGCCTTCCAGGCGCCGAACAGGTGCTTGGCGGCCTTGCCCGCCGTGGTGAGATGGCGTGACTCGTACACCTTCGTGACGGTGCCGCCTGAGACGATCATCAGAATGCCGTTGAGGGCGCCGGGCACGCGGACGCTGGTGTGGACGAACCTGCACGCTCCGCCCACGCAGCCGGCGAACTCGTCCGGCGCGCGGTAGACGTAGGCGAACAGCGTCTTGACCGCCGCCGGGGTCGCCACGGCGGCGGCCGCCTTCCTGTCGCCGCGCAGCCACGCGCGGAACAGCCTGTTCGCGACCTTCCCCGGCGCCGGAGCCGCGCCCACCGCGCCCACCGCGCCGACCGCACCCGCCGGGGCCGCGGCCACCCCGGTTGCCGCCGACACTGCGGCCACCCCGGCCGCCGCCGGCGCCCCACTCGCCGTGGCCGCCGTCACCCCGGCCGGCACCACGGTGCCCGCGTACGCCTGGGCGCTCGCGCGGGCCGTTCCCGCCTCCGCCGTGCCGGCGCCGAACGCCAACGCCGCCGCCGTCATCGCCGCCATGATCACGGCCGTCGTGGATCCACGCATCGCCACTCCCTCTCCCCCGGGGCCTGCCGGCCCCCCGCAGAAGACGCGGCACCGGCCGCACGGGTTCACCGGAGCCTCACCGAACCGGTGACCATCGGCCGGGCGGGCGCGGCCCCGGAGGCAGAACCGGGCCGCGGCGGGTACGGACGCCGAACCGGACCGGAGCGGGGCGGTGTGGACGCCGGGTCAAGCCGGGCGGGGGCGGGCGCCGGGGCGGGCATGGAAGGGTGTGGACGTCGGGCGGGGTGGAGTTCTCACCTTGTGGTGGATCGACCATGGCGTGGGCTTCGGCAGTATTGACGGTGTGAGCCTCCTCGAGCACCTTCCCCAGGACACCGGCCCGGACGCCCTCTTCGAAGCGTTCGTCGAGTGGAACACCCAGCGCGGGCTGACGCTGTATCCGGCGCAGGAGGAGGCGCTGATCGAGATCCTCTACGGCAACAACGTGATCCTGGCCACGCCGACCGGCTCAGGCAAGAGCCTGGTGGCGGCGGGGGCGCACTTCGCCGCCCTGGCCGCGGGCGAGCGCACCTTCTACACCGCGCCGATCAAGGCCCTGGTGTCGGAGAAGTTCTTCGACCTGTGCGCCGTGTTCGGCACCGAGAACGTCGGCATGATGACCGGCGACGCCGCCGTGAACGCGTCGGCGCCGATCATCTGCTGCACCGCCGAGATCCTGGCCAACATCGCGCTGCGCGACGGCGCGCGGGCCGACATCGGCCAGGTCGTGATGGACGAGTTCCACTTCTACGCCGAGCCCGACCGGGGCTGGGCGTGGCAGGTGCCGCTGCTTGAGCTGCCGCAGGTGCAGTTCGTCCTGATGTCGGCGACGCTGGGGGACGTCACCCGGTTCGAGACCGACCTGACCCGGCGCACGGGCCGCGAGACGTCGGTGGTGCGCTCGGCGACCCGCCCGGTGCCGCTGTACTACAGCTACCGCACCACGCCGCTGCACGAGACGCTGGAGGAGCTGCTGTCCACGCAGTCGGCCCCGGTCTACGTCGTGCACTTCACGCAGGCGGCGGCGATGGAGCGGGCGCAGGCGCTGATGAGCGTCAACATGTCGACCAAGGCCGAGAAGGACGCCATCGCCACGCTCATCGGCCGCTTCCGGTTCACGACCAAGTTCGGCCGGGCGCTGTCGCGGCTGGTGCGCCACGGCATCGGCGTCCACCACGCCGGCATGCTGCCCAAGTACCGCCGTCTGGTCGAGCGCCTGGCGCAGGCCGGCCTGCTCAAGGTCATCTGTGGCACCGACACGCTGGGCGTCGGGGTGAACGTCCCGATCCGCACGGTCCTGTTCACGGCGCTCAGCAAGTACGACGGCAACCGCGTGCGGCTGCTGCGCGCTCGCGAGTTCCACCAGATCGCCGGCCGGGCAGGCCGCGCGGGCTTCGACACCCTCGGCTACGTCGTCTGCCAGGCGCCCGACCACGTCGTGGAGAACGAGAAGGCTCTGGCCAAGGCCGGGGACGACCCCAAGAAGCGGCGCCGGGTCGTCCGCAAGAAGGCCCCCGAGGGGTTCGTCAGCTGGAGCGAGGAGACCTTCGAGCGCCTGCAGAAGGCCGAGCCCGAGCCGCTGAACTCACGGTTCAAGGTCAGCAACGCCATGCTGCTCGCCGTGATCAACCGTCCCGGCGACTGCTTCGCGGCGATGAAGCACCTGCTGACCGACAACCACGAGGACCGCAAGGCGCAGCGCCGGCACATCAGCCACGCCATCGCGATCTACCGGTCCCTGCTGGCCGGCGGGGTGGTCGAGAAGCTGCGCGAACCGGACGAGCAGGGCCGCATGGCCCGCCTCACCGTGGACCTCCAGGAGGACTTCGCGCTCAACCAGGCCCTGGCGACCTTCGCGCTGGCCGCCTTCGAGCTGCTGGACGCCGAGTCGCCGGTCTATCCGCTGGACATCGTCTCCATCGTGGAGTCCACGCTGGACGACCCGCGGCAGATCCTGCACGCCCAGCTGAACAAGGCCCGGGGCGAGGCCGTGGGGCAGATGAAGGCCGACGGCGTCGAGTACGAGGAGCGCATGGAGCTGCTCGCCGAGGTCACCTACCCGATGCCCCTGCAAGATCTGCTGCTCGGCGCGTACGAGACCTACCGGCGCGGGCACCCGTGGGTGGGCGACTACGCGGTCAGCCCCAAGTCGGTCGTGCGCGACATGTACGAGCGGGCGATGACCTTCACCGAGTACGTCCAGTTCTACGAGCTGGCCCGCTCCGAGGGGACGGTGCTGCGCTACCTGGCCGACGCCTACCGCACGCTCAGCCGCACCGTCCCCGACCACATGAAGACCGAGGACCTCCAGGATCTCATCGAGTGGCTGGGCGAGCTGGTCCGCCAGGTCGACTCCAGCCTGCTGGACGAGTGGGAGCAGCTGCAGAACCCGTCGGAGGAGGTCGAGCGGCCGGGGCTGGAGGAGAACACCCGGCCGGTCACCTCCAACCGGCGCGCGTTCCGCGTGCTGGTGCGCAACGCGATGTTCCGCATGGTGGAGCTCGCGGCGCTCGAACGGTACGAGGAGCTGCACGAGCTGGCCGACGTCGACTGGGAGTCCGCGCTCGACGACTACTTCGAGGAGCACGACGAGATCGGCACCGGGCCGGACGCCCGCGGGCCGGCGCTGCTGCTCATCGAGGAGGAGAAGGAGCTGTGGCGGGTGCGCCAGGTGTTCCACGACCCGGCGGGCGACCACGACTGGGGCATCAGCGCGCAGGTGGACCTGGCCGCCTCCGACGAGGAGGGCCGCGCCGTCGTCCACGTCACCACCGTCGACCGCCTCTGACGGCCGGCGCCCCGACACCGGCTCGGGCGCCGTAACCGGCGCCGATCAACTCCGGCACATGGCCGAGTGAAGAGCTGCGCCCGGTGAACGTCTGCGGTCACCGCGTCAGCCGCCTGAGGTCTCCAGTTCGGCTTCTGGTGAGACCGTGCCGTCGCAGGGGTCGTCGAGCCAGCCGTCGGGCAGGTGGACGCGGTCGCGGGGGGTGGACTTGCCGCGCGGGCCGTCGGCCGCCTCGCCGGGCCACGGCTGGTCGGCGGGCAACGTCGCCAGGTGCTCGCGCAGCACGTCGAGCGAGGGGGCGGTGGCCAGGGCGCGGCGCGCGTCGGCGCCGACGGTGAAGCCCTTGAGGTACCAGCCGACGTGCTTGCGGAAGTCCAGCACGCCGTGGGTCTCGCTGCCGAAGCACTCGACCAGCAGCTCGGCGTGGCGTCGCATGGTCGCCGCGACCTCCCCCAGCGTCGGCCGTGCGCGTTCGGACCGGCCGTGGAAGGCGTCGTCCAGGTCGCGGAACAGCCACGGGCGGCCCAGGCAGCCCCGGCCCACCACCACCCCGTCGCAGCCGGTGCGCCGCATCATGCGCACGGCGTCGTCGGCGCTCCAGATGTCGCCGTTGCCGAGCACCGGGATCTGCGGGACGGCGTCCTTCAGCCGGGCGATGGCGTCCCAGTCGGCGGTGCCGCCGTAGTGCTGCACCGCGGTGCGGGCGTGCAGGGCGACGGCGCTCACCCCCTCCTCGGCGGCGATGCGGCCGGCGTCGAGGTAGGTCAGGTGGTCGTCGTCGATGCCCTTGCGCATCTTGATCGTGACCGGGAGCGTGCCGGAGGCGGCCACCGCCGCGCGCAGGATGCGCCGCAGCAGGTCGCGCTTGTAGGGCAGCGCCGAGCCGCCGCCGCGCCTGGTGACCTTGGGCACCGGGCAGCCGAAGTTGAGGTCGACGTGGTCGGCCAGGCCCTCCTCCGCCACCATCGCCACCGCCCGGCCCACGACCGTGGGGTCGACGCCGTACAGCTGGACGCTCCTCGGCCGCTCACCCGGCTCGAAACGGATCATCGCCAGGGTCTTGGCGTTGCGCTCGACCAGCGCCCGCGTGGTGATCATCTCGGAGACGTACAGGCCGCCGCCCTGCTCGCGGCAGAGCGTGCGGAACGGCGCGTTGGTGACGCCCGCCATCGGGGCGAGGACCACGGGAGGCCAGACCTCGAACGCACCTATCTTCACCTGCCCATTTCTACCGCACCTTCCGGCGGGGCGGCGCGGGCGGCCCGGCCGGGCCGTTTGGACCCCGAGGATCGGGGACGGCTAGATTGGGAGGGGGTTCCGCCCCACGTGACATCGGAGGCGCTGGATGCTCCTGAGACTGCGTATCTCGCTGCCCGACCGCCCGGGGTCCCTCGGCCAGGTCACGCGCGTCCTCGGGGTCGCGGGCGCCGACATCACGCAGCTGCTGGTGCTCGAACGAGGCGAGGGCCGGGCGGTGGACGACCTCACGGTGTACTGGCCCGACTCGGCGCCGCGCGAGGCGCTGGTCCAGTGTCTGGAGGGTATGGCCGACGTCACGGTCGAAGGGGTGTGGACCACGCGCGAGGCGCCGGGCACCTATCCCGAGCTGGAGATCCTCAAGTACATCACCACGGCGGGCGACCGCGCCCTGGCCACGATGATCGACTCCATGCCCGTGCTGTTCAGCGCCGACTGGGCCGCCGCGGGCACCGAGAAGGTGCCTCGCACGCTGGTCCACGCGAGCTGGCGGGCCCCCGAGGACGTGCCCTTCCCCTCGATCACGCCACCGCGCCCCGAGGCGCACACGCTGCCCTCCGGGCTGCACATCATCGCGGCGCCGCTGCCGCCGCTCGCCATGACGTTCCTGCTGGCCAGAGCGGACGGGCCGCCGTTCCATCGCATCGAGGTGCACCGGCTCACCCGCATCCTGGAGATCTTCCTGACCCTGCCGGCCGTCGAGCGCAGCGTGGCGCGCACCTTCCGCGGTTCGGCCGCCGGTTAGGCACAGACGCGGAAAACCCGCTAGAGTTCCTTCTCGTCACCGCGGGAGGCGATCTCGCGGCGGCGGCACGCGGACGTGGCTCAGCTGGTAGAGCATCACCTTGCCAAGGTGAGGGTCGCGGGTTCGAATCCCGTCGTCCGCTCGGAGAGGTCTCCGCGCAGAGGCCTTGCCCGGTGGAGTGGCCGAGAGGCGAGGCAGCGGCCTGCAAAGCCGCGTACACGGGTTCAAATCCCGTCTCCACCTCCGCGCGACGATCGACGCACGAGGGCGATTAGCTCAGTGGGAGAGCGCTACCTTGACACGGTAGAGGCCACTGGTTCAATCCCAGTATCGCCCACCACACGATGATCCCCAGGCCGACGGCCTGGGGATCTTTCGTTTCCCCGGCCACCGGTCGCGCTTCCCCGCCCACTGGCCGTCTCACGCGGCACCGGCCGTCTCACGCAGTACCGGGCCGGCTCGCGCGTTGCCGCCGGGCCGGGCGCCTCGGCCGGCTCAGCCGTGCAGGCGCAGCGGGAGGCGGCGCACGCCGCGCAGGAACAGCTCCCGCGTCCACTCCAGCTCGCCGGGGTCGACGGCCAGGGCCATGCGGGGGAAGCGCCGCACCAGCGTGCCGATGGCGGCGCGGGCCTGCACCCGGGCCAGCGCGGCGCCGAGGCAGAAGTGGATCCCGTGGCCGAAGCCCAGGTGCCGGTTCGGGCTGCGGTCGATGGCGAAGACGTCCGGACGCGGGAACACCGCCGGGTCGCGGTTGGCGGCCAGCAGCACCGGCACGATGATGTCCCCGCGCGCGATCACCGTCCCGCCGAAGTCCACGTCGGTCATCGCGTACAGCGGCCGGGAGTGCCCGACCGGGCCGTTGTACCTCAGCACCTCCTCGACGGCGGAGTCGATCAGCTCCGGCCGCGCGCGGAGCAGGGCGAGCTGCTCTGGGTGGCGCAGCAGTTCCAGCACTCCGATGCCGATCAGGTTGACCGTCGTCTCGTCCCCGGCGAACAGCAGCTGGAACACGCTGGAGATCAGCTCCAGGCGGGTGATCTGGCCGCCGTCCTCCGCGCGCAGGAGGTGCGACAGCAGGTCGTCCCCCTCGCGGGAGCGCCGCTCGCGGATCCGCTCGGTGATGTGGGCGACGAACTTCATCCCTGAACGGCGCGTCTCGGCACCGTCCCGGCCGGCCAGCATCTCGTCGCTCCAGCGGCGGAACAGGGCCCGGTCCTCCGCGGGGAAGCCCAGCAGGTCGGCGACGACCAGGATCGGCAGCGGCAGCGCCAGCGCCCTGACGACGTCGACCTCGCCCCCTGCGGCGGCCGAGGCGCCCATGCCGTTCGTGGCGTTCATGGCGTCCATGGCGTTCATGGCACCCGTGGCGGTGGCGCCCTTGGCGTCCATCCCGGCCATGGCGTCCACCAGCTCGCCGACCACCCGGTGCACGGTCCGGACGAGCGCGGCCACGGGGCGGGCGCCGAAGCCCGGCGCCATCAGCCGGCGCAGCCGGGTGTGGTCGGGCGGATCCAGGTTGAAGACGTTGCGCCGAACCATGGCCAGGGCGTCGTTGTCCCACCGGCGGTGCAGCCCGGCGAGCTCGGCGGGGAGCCGGTCGAGCTGGCGCCCGACGCCGGGGTCGTGCAGCGCGCGCTGCACGTCCGCGTACCGGGTCAGGTACCAGAAGACGCGGCCGCTCGACGGGCCCACCTGGCGGTGGAACGGGGCCTGTTCCCGCATGCGGTGGAACAGCGCGTGCGGGTCGGGGACGTGCCGCGGGGCGGCCGGGTCGAACGCCTGCTCCTGCGTCGTCGCGGTCATCGCCGCCTCCTCACCCGCCCCGGCGGGCCGCCGGCCGCCGAACGCGACTCCCGGGGACGTGGCTCCCGGGGACGTGGCTCCCCTGGGCCGCCGGCCGGGAGGCGTGGTGGCCGGGGTGCGCCGCCGTCAGGCGCCGGTGGCACGTCGCCCGCTCTGGACGTCCAGCGCGAAGAACCTCCGGGTGGCCCGACCGAGCTCCTCGGCGCTGTTGTAGCCCCGCCTGGCCAGCTCGACCTGCGCCGATGATCCGTCCCGCCGCCAGTGGCGCAGGAAGATCCTGCCGGAGATCTCCGGCGGCGGCACCACCAGCCGGCCGCGGGACCGCTCGGTGGCCTCGTCGGCGCGGGCCACGGTGTCGGCCCACTCCCGCAGGCGGCCGGTGTCCCGGACGTGCGACAGGACGGCGGGCCGCCAGTCGGCCGACTGCCAGACCGGCCACACGCGCACCATGACCAGCCGCAGCAGCTCGGCGACGGGGAGGGCGGCCGGCTCGGCGTCGGTGAGCCATGCGGCCAGGCTCGGCGGCAGGTCCTCCCCTTCGGCGACGCCGAGCCGGGCGCGCGTGTACGCCTCGAGGGCGGCTCCGCTCTCGTCGGCGAAGTCGCGCAGCAGCCCGGACAGGACCTCCTCGTGCAGCGCGGGGTAGCCGGGGTCGAACAGCCGACCGGCGGTCAGCAGGTCGAGGTCGGACATCCAGCGGCCCGGCGCGTACTCCCGCTGGGAGCGCCGTCGCAGCACCTCGTTGTGGGTGATCCCGGTCAGGACGGCCTCCGCTACCCGTGCTCCGGGCGATCCGGGCACGGCCGGCTCGGGACGGCGGTCGCCGGCGGCACCAGGCGCCTCAGGCTCCGGCCGGGCGGCCTCAGGCGCGCCGGCGGCTCTTAGCGCGGACAGGGCGTCGCGGCGTTTGAGGTCCCACTCCCCCGAGCCGATCATGCGCTCGAGCGCGGCCAGGGCGTCGCCGGCGTCCGGGCCGAGCGCCTCCCCCATCTCCCGCCAGGTCCGGTGCGCGAAGGGCCGCTCCTTGGCCGCCCGTACGATCCGCTCGCCGATCGCCGCCGGGACCAGGTCCGTCCTGGCCCCTTCGCGGCAGCCGTAGCGGATGTTGACCATCGCGACCGTGCCGGCCGGGTACCCCAGGGACGCGGGACCGTGCAGCACCGCGACCTCGTCGTCGCCGTCGACCTCGCCGGTGGCGTACATCCGGTGGACCGTCCCGACGCCGCGCATGCCGTACGGGCCGAGTTCCGCCGCCCGCAGCGCGCCCATGCTGGCCGCGCCGATGACCTCGACGCCCTCGCCGAGCAGCCAGAGGATCTCCTTGTGCCCCACCGACAGCCGCTCGCGGTAGTAGCCGTCGATGATGACGGCGGTGTCGCCGCGGGCCCAGTCCTCGGCGAGCAGGTCTCCCCGGGCCACCGGGGGGCGCACCCGCGCTCCGGGGACGACGTCGCGGATCTCGTCGGGAGAGATCGTCGGTCCGGCGTAGACGACCACCTTGGCGCTCACTACATCACCTCCGGTCGGACGCGGCTTCCCGGCGCCACCACTTTGACCACCGGGACCCCGATGTCCTCGTGGGTCAGGTCGACCACCAGGGGCGCGTGGGAGAAGGCGATCGCGGCGCGCTTGACCACGTCCTCCAGGTCGTCGACGAGGCTTCCGTGCGCCGTGAGCGCCGGAATGGCCTCGGCGGCGGGGCCCGTGGAGGGGTCCGCGGCGGGCCGCGCGGCGGGCTTCGGGCCGGGGGAGTCGTTGAAGCCGGCGTCCAGGTCGTCCCGCGCGCCCGAGACGTACCCCAGCCTGGTCTGCGCCGCCTCGGTCACCGCGCGGGTGAGCGCGATCTCGGAGCTGAGGTGGCAGCCGAACCCGGTGAACGCCGGAGGGTAGTCCTCGCAGGTGATCCGGGCGAGGAAGCACGGAAGGCCGGTGGGCGAGGGAACCGACCTCACCTCCAGGCGGACCCCGGCCCGCTCGATCATCGAGCACAGCCCGTCGACCACGGGCGAGCCGAGCGACCGCGGGTCGGCGCGGACGCCCATGTCGCCGCCGCCGGTGAGCGCCGCGGTCATGGCGTCCCTCTCGACCACTTCGTACAGCGCGTGCAAGATGGCCTCGACGAGGGTGTTCCCGCTGGCCAGCCCGTTGGAGGAGGCGAAGAACGCCGGCGGGTTCCATCCCGTCCTGCGCTCGAGCGAGAGCGCCACCGTGGCCAGGGGGACGAGCGTCTCCGAGCCGTCGACCAGGGATCGGGCGGTCACCCAGTCGACCGGCAGGCCGTCGTGCAGGACGCTCGGCTCGCAGCGCGGCAGGTCGCGGACGTCGTAGCCCAGCCGTTCGCCGACGTCGCGGGGGGCCGCCGTCACGGCCGGCGCGAGGGGCCGCTCGGCGTGCCAGAGCTCGACCGACTCCATGATCGCCGACAGGCGGGCCAGCTCGGGGGTGATGCCCTTGCCCTGGGACACCGCGAGCGTCGCGGCGGCCGGGCGGACGGCCTGGAAGGTCGGGATGCCGATGGTGTCGAGACGGGTGATGTCGGCGACCCTGGTGACGCCTACCTGGCGCGCCGCGCGGGCGGCCATCGCCATGGTGGCCGCGGGGTCGTGTGCCCTGTCGGTGCCCGGCAGCCTGACCTTGGCCCGGTCGGACTGCGAGAAGATCCACGAGAGGGAGGCTGTGCCGGTCCGCATGCTGTTGCCCCTGTCCACGGTGGCGGCCCGCAAGCCCGCGGCGACGGCAGGTCCGCCGCGGGCTCGCCCGGTCAGATGTTGCCCGCCCGGGCGAGCAGGGCGCGCCCGGCGACGGCGTAGCTCACGGCGGCGATGACGGCCAGCACGAGCAGGTTCTGCCACGCGGCGGCGAAGCCGAACACCGCCGCGTCGCGCATCCCGTTGATCGCGTACGTCAGCGGGTTGACCACCGACACCCACTGCAGCACGGTCGGCATGCTGTCGACGGTGTAGAGGGAGGGCGCGCTGAAGACCAGCACGAGGAGCGACACGTTCGTGCCCACCATGAAGGTCTGGAAGTCCCTGATCGTGATCGCCGCCGCCAGGTACAGCCCGTTGATCGCGATGGAGGCCAGCGTGAGGGCGGCCAGCAGGCCGGCCCAGCCCTCGGCGCGGAAGGGGAAGTCGAAAATGAGCACGGCGACGCCCAGGGCGACCAGGCTCTGCCCCAGCACCAGCGACACCCCGGCGAGCAGCTTGCCGAGCAGGAACCGCGAGCGGCGCATCGGGTAGGACCACAGCTGCGTCGCGACCCCGCTCAGCTCCTCCTGGAACAGCGCCATGCCCGAGGTGCCCGCGGCGCTGACGACCGACATCGCCAGCACCATGGGGAGCAGGAAGATCGCGAACCGCAGGGGGACGCCCTTGTAGTCGATGACCCCGACGAGGTTGCTCAGCGAGGTGTTGACCAGCAGCAGGTACACCAGCATCGGTGACAGGCTGAGGACCAGGTTCACCCGGTTGCGGGCCAGCAGCGCGTACTCGCGGTAGAGCACCGCGAACAGGTCGGCCGCCTTGGCGGTCGGGGCCGGGGGGACATTGTGGAAGGTCAGCTCGGCGCTCATGTCACCCCTCGTTCTCGGTCATCCGCAGGAAGACCTTCTCCAGCGAGTCCATGGCGGTGGAGACGCCCGAGATGGCGACGCCGGCGTCCTGGCAGTGCCGCGACAGCGCCGGAAGCACGTCCTGTACGCGGGCGCCGTGGACGCGCACCGCCGCGTCCTCGGCCGTGGCCGCGAACCCGGCCGCCTCCGCCCAGGCGGCGACGGCCCGGCCGGCCTCGGGGTCCTCGACGGTCACCAGCATGTGGGTGCTGCCGAACTCCTCGACGAGCTCGCGCGGCTTGGCGAAGCGCAGCACGCGCCCGTGGTCGACGACCATGACGCGCTGGCTGTTGCGCTCCAGCTCGTCGATGTGATGGCTGGTCCACAGCACGGTCGCCCCGTGCTCCTCGCGCAGCCAGGTCACGAACCGCTCGACCTGGTGGCGTCCGGCGACGTCGAGCCCGGCGGAGGGCTCGTCGAGGATCAGCAGCCGGGGGATGGTGATCAGCGCCCGGACGAGCTGCAGCCGCTGCCGCTGGCCGCCCGACAGCTGGAAGCACAGCTGGGACAGGACGTCCTTCAGCCCGAGGAACTCGGCCACCTCCATCGTCCACGGCCGGACCTCGCGCCAGCTCAGGCCGCGGAACCGCGCCGCGATCCGCAGGTTGTCGATCGCGGGGAGCATCATGTCGAACGGGCCGGACTGGTGCATCGCCCCGATGTTGGTCTTGGCGGCGACCGGTTGCCGTGCCGGGTCGGCGTCGAACACCCGGAGCCGGCCGGAGGTGGGGGTGGTGACCCCGCAGATCATCTTGATCAGGGTCGTCTTCCCGGCGCCGTTGGGGCCCAGCAGCCCGATGGTCTCGCCCCGGGCGATCTCGAAGGAGACGCCGTCCACGGCCGGCCTGTCGCGCCGTGGATAGCGCTTGGTCAGGTTCTCGGCCGTCACCACGTCGCTCGACACAGCCATAGCCATCACTCCGCCCTTCGCCGCGGCCGTTCCGGCGCGGCAGACGCGTTCATCGCCCGGCAGCCGGGCGTCGGTCCCTTGGCGGCCTCCGATATGGGCCCGGCCATGGGCTCGGCCATGGGCGCCGCCGAAGGCGCCGCCACGGGCGCGGCCCCGGCCCCGATCCGGCGGCCGGGCCGCCGGATCGGGGCGTGGGGCCGCATCCGCCGGCTAGTTCTCGGCGTTACCCGATCCGGACCAGAGCCCGCAGGCGCACAGCATCGCGGCCTCGAAGCCGTGCTGCGCCGCCTCCGGCCTGTTCCATCCGCCGTCCAGGGAGTGGGCCAGCACCTCGGGCACGAGCCCGGGAACCCGGTTCTTGAGTGAAATGAGCAGATTGGCTTCTTCTTCGGTCAAGGTGGCTAATGCCGCCTCAAGTCCCGGCGCCGGTGAATCGCCCAGGATTCCGGCTTCTCGCAGACTTCGCTGCGGGTCGAAGGCCATGCCTCCCCCTTTCCATCGGGTGCGAATTGGACTGCAGGTGAAGTATGGCCTCGCGCCCCGCGGCCGGCACAACCCCACGAACGTGGGCGTATTCCCCGTTCGACGGTAAGGGAAAAGGGAAACGGTTCCGCGCCACCTCTCCATAGAAGCGGCCCGGGACGCTCTCCGCGGGCCGGTCGGACGGCGCCCGGCGCGGCCCCGGACCTGGGGAATCAACCGGCCGCATGGTTACGCCATACCGATGATTAACCGTGCCCTTCTAGCGTCAAGGCCAGAGGCCCCAGCAGGGCGCCTCGCGGTCAAGGCGATTCGATCCGGGACTTCTTATGAAACATGTTTCCGATGGCCTGATGGACGATCGCGACAGATTGCTGGTCGTCCTGCTGGCCAGTGGGTACACGACGACGAGAATCGCGCGCGAGATGCGCCTGAGCAGGTACACCGTGGCCGAGCGGATCAGCAAGCTGCTCGACCGGTTCGCCTGCAGCAACCGAAGCCAGCTCGTGGCGTATTCCTATGTTCACGAGCTTCTGCGGGTCGGGATCTGGCCGCCGCGCGCCGTCGAGACCGGCCGTCTGGAAACGATTTCCGGGGGCTCGTGAACGTGAATACACCGCGCCGTCCGGCCTTTTATAAGCGCGCCCGCGAGCCGCAGCGATATGCCCACGATCGTGGGGTTGTATCGCCCGTCTCATTCGCGGACATACTCGAGCCACACCCAATTTCCTCCCAATAGAGAGGTGGAGGCATGGCCTTCGACCCGAGGGAAGCGCTGCGCGAGGCCGGAATCCTGGGCGGCCCGGTGCCCGAGGACCTCCAGGGGGCCTTCGCCTCCTTGAGCCAGGAGGAGACCGAGCTGCTGATCTCGCTCAAGAACCGGATTCCCGCGATCCTGCCCGAGGTCCTGGCCCACTCCTTGGAAGGCGGGGAGTGGGCCAGGCCGGAGGCGTCGCAGCACGGCTTCGAGGCCGCGATGCTCTGCGCCTGCGGGCTCTGGTCGGGATCGGGACAGAACTAGCCCGGACGACTCGGCGGTGCGGCTCCGGCGGTCCCGCCTCCGGTGGCCGCACCGCGCCGGAGGAAGGATCGGGGCCGCACCCGCGGTCGCGGACGTGAAGGGAGCCCGGATGCCCGGGAAGCTGGCGGGAAACCGCGCGTTGTTCGACGTGCCGCACGACCTCACCTACTTCGTGAACGGCGCGGACCACCTGGTCGTCAACCCGCAGGCGGGCGGCCGGTGCGTCCTTTCCGCCCGCGAGTTCGCCGTCCTGCGGGCCCTGGCGCGTCCCGGGGCGGACGGGGAGCCGGCGCCGCTGGAGGACTCCGCCGAGACCGAGCGGACCCTCGCCAAGCTCATCTTGAACTGGGTCGTGTACTACAACGGCAACCGCCCGGAGATCAGGATCAGGGAGGCGCCGCTCCGCACGGCCTACTACGCCATCACCGACGGGTGCAACCTGCGGTGCCCCTACTGCTACGCCTCCTCCGAGAAGTGCCTGCCGGGCGAGCTCGACACCGCCGAGTCCCTCGACCTGGTCTCCCAGATCGCCGACTTCGGGGCCGAGGTGCTGATCTTCACCGGCGGCGAGCCGATGCTCCGCAAGGACCTGTTCCAAATCGTGGAGCACGCCAAGTCGCTCGGCCTGAAGTGCAACATCATCAGCAACGCCACGATGATCAGGACGCCCGCCCTGGCGCGGCGGTTCGCCGAGCTCTTCGACGCCGTCACGGTGAGCGTCGACGGCGGCACCGCCGAGTCCCACGACCGCACCCGGGGCGCCGGCTCCTTCGACCGGACCCACCGCGCCCTGCGGCTGCTCAACGACGCCGGCGTGGTGCCGAGGATCAACCACATCGTCACCTCCGACAACGTCGAGGAGCTGGAGCAGTTCGCGACGTTCATGGACGGCCTGGAGGTGCACAGCATCCGGCTGATGTACCACAACAAACTCGGCCGCGGGACCGGCGACGACTACGACTTCGGCTGGGAGGACCACCTGAGGATCCAGCAGATCGCCTGGACCTCGCCGGTCGCCGGCAAGCTCAAGCCGGACGGGCCGCGCATCGTGACCCCGTGCTCGGTCAAGGGCAACTGCGGCATGGGCGGCAACGAGATCTACATCAACTCCCTCGGCGACGTCTACCCGTGCAAGCTCATCACCGGGCGTGCGGAGTTCGCCGGAAACGTCCGGCAGCGGCCGCTCTCGGAGATCTTCGCCAGTCCCGTCCTCGGGGGGATGCGCAGGAGCACGGTGTTCGGCGGCGACTACCACTCCGACTGCGCGAAGTGCTACATCAAGGCCTCCTGCGGCGGAGGCTGCCGCGCCGCCCACATGTCGGAGTCGGGCGACCTGCGGCGCAACAGCCGCCACCTGTGCCGGATCCTGCGGCACGGCGTGGTCACCCAGCTCTGGCAGGAGGCCGGGGTCGGCCGCGCCGAACTGGCCGCGAACGACCTGGAGATGACCACGCCACGCCTGGTCGCCGGCGACGACGTCCACCCGGTCTTCGACGACTGGAAGGGCTACGTGCCCGTCTCGCCCGGGGCCGTCAAGGTGGGCGAGCTGCTTTCCATCACACCGGTGTAGAGGAGGTGGAGTGTGACACTCCAGATCAGTGAAGCGGTGGTGTGGCAGGAGACCGCGGACGGCGTCTCGCTGTACCACACCGAGACCGGGGACTTCCGTACCCTGAACGAGACGGGCTCCCGCATCTGGATGCTCGTCGCGAGCGACGGCGAGCGCGAGCCGGTGGTCTCCAAGCTGTCGGGCGAGTTCGCCGGCGGCAACACCGGGATGCTGAGGCGCATCCTGGTGGACGTGCACGAGTTCATCGGCTCCATGATCGAGAACGGCCTGATCGAAGAGCGCCTGTCGTGAGCCGCCCGGCCGCGGCGGCGCGCGGCACCCCGGCCTGGATCGCCGCCCGGTCCCCCGTCCGCTCCCCCGTCGGGGACCACGTCGCGGTCCCTGTCGCGGACCACGTCGCGGACTACGCCGAGGACCCTGTCGCGGACCACGTCATGGACCCTGTCGCGGACCACGTCGGGGATCACGTCGGGGATCACGTCCGGTCCGCCGCGCCGACTCCCGTTCCATGACCACCGCGGTGGTCCTCGGCGGGGGCTTCGCGGGAGTGCTGACCGCCGCCGTGCTCGCCCGGCACGCCGGCGAGGTCATCCTGGTCGAGAGCGACCACTACCCCAGCGGCCCCGGCCCCCGGCGCGGACTGCCGCAGGCCCACCACACCCACGTGCTGGTCACCGGCGGCGCGCGGGCATTGCGGGCGCTGCTCCCCGGGACGCTGGAGGAGCTGTACGCCCGGGGCGCGCACCGCCGGAGCCTGCCCGGCGAGGCGCTGATCCTCACCGCCGAGGGGTGGTACCGGCGCCACCACACCGAGTCCTACCTCATCTCGTGCAGCCGGGCGCTGCTGGACCACGTGGTGCGGCGGCGGGCGCTGGCCGGAGGCGCCATCCGCGTCCTTGCGGGCACGCAGGCGCTCGGGCTGACCGGCGACGCCACCCGGGTCACCGGGGTGCGCGTCCGGCGCGAGGGCGCCGCGGCCGAGACGATCAGGGCGGACCTGGTGGTCGACGCGACCGGGCGCAGGTCCAGCGCCCCGCGGTGGCTGGCCGAGCTCGGCGCGCCGCCGGTCGAGGAGGAGACGGTGGCCTCGGGCCTGGCCTACTCGACGCGGCTCTACCACGCCCCGGCCGACCCCGCCGCTCCCGCCGACCCCGCCGCCCGCACCGCCGCGATGCCGGCGATCGTCCTGCACCCCCGCCCGACCCCGGGACGGCCGGACCAGGGGGCGACGCTCTACCCCATCGAGGGCGGCCGGTGGATCGTGACCCTGACCGGCACCCGGGGCGGCGAGCCGCCGACCGGCGAGCGGGAGTTCGCCGATTTCGCGCGCTCGCTGCGCAGCCCGATCGTGGCCGAACTCATGGCGGTGGCCGAGCCCGCCGGCCCCGTCCGGCCCTACCGCGACACGGCCAACCGGCGGCGGTTCTACGAGCGCGCGGCCCTGCCCGACGGCTTCCTCGCGATCGGCGACGCGGTCACCGCGGTCAACCCGATCCACTCGCACGGGATGTCGGTCGCCGCGCTCAGCGCCCTCCGGCTGGACGCGGAGCTGGCCCGGCGCGGAATCGGGCCGTCGGTCTGCCGGGAGGCACAGGCCGCCGTGGCGGCGGAGGCGGACCGGTCATGGCGGATGGCGGCCGGACAGGACGCCCGGCACACCGGCCCCGGCCGAGAAGCGACGGCGTTCGAGCGCCAGGTCGGCGCCCTCATGGCGCGGGCGGCGCTGGACAGCCCCGAGCTCGCCGCCGCGTTCTTCCGCGCCCACACCCTGATCGAGGCGGACGCGGACCCCTCTCCGCCGTCCCGCCCGGCGATGGGCAGGCCGCAGACCCCGCTCACCGCCGAGCAGGCGATCGCGCAGTACCCCGGGCTGGCCGGATTGCGGCGGTCCGGAGCCGCGCCCGCACGGCCTGGGCGCCCGCCGGCCTCCGGCCGCGGCCAGGACGTGCCGTCGGCCGGCGACCACGTGAGCATCGTGTGAACCGTGCCGTGTGAACAAACGGTGCGAACCGTGTGAACCTGTGAACCGTGTGATGGGAGAGGACCACATGAGCCCCGAGACCGCCGCGGGCATCCCCCGTGACCTGCTGTTCGGCAATCCGGTGTACGTGGCGCCCGTGATCTCCCCCGACGGGACCCTCCTGCGCCATCTCGCGCCCGACGAAGGCGTGATGAACGTGTGGGTCGGCCCGGCGGACGCCCCGGACCAGGCGAAGCCCGTGACCCGCGACCGGGGGCGGGGCATCCGGGCCTGCGGCTTCTGCCACGACGACCGCACCCTGTTCTACCTACGCGACCAGGACGGCGACGAGAGCTGGCGGCTGTACCTGGTCGACCTCGGCACCGGCGAGGAGCGTTGCGTCACGCCGTTCGACGGCGTCCAGGCCCGCGTCCTGGCGCACAACCGGTGGCACCCGGGCACGATGCTGGTCGGGCTGAACAAGGATCGGCGCGACCTGCACGACGTCTATCGGCTGGACCTGGCCACCGGCGGGCTCACCAAGATCGCGACGAACCCGGGCTACCTGACCTGGGAGATCGACACCGGCCTGCGGATCCGCGGCGGCACCGCGATGAACCCCGACGGAAGCTCCACCATCCACCTGGCCGGTCCCGGCGGGGGCGAGGCGGCGCCCTGGCTCGACGTGCCGCGCGAGGACGCCATGGGCACCCACATCGCCGGGTACTCCCGCGACGGGCGGACCTTCTACCTGCTGTCGTCGGTCGGGGCCAACGCCTCACGCCTGTTCGCGGTGGACGCCGCGACCGGGCGGCGAACCGTACTCGCCGGCGATCCGGTGTACGACGTCAGGCGGGTCGAGATGGACCCGGCGACGCGCGTGCCGCAGGCGGTGGTGCTGGGCAAGGACCGCGAGGAACGGGTGTTCCTCGACGAGGACTACGCCAAGGCGATCGACCGGATCCGCGGCGAGCTCGCGCTGCTCGGCGTCGACGGCGAGATCTCCGTCGACCGCTCCGACCGCGCCGACCGGCGCTGGACGGTCACCGTGGTGTCCGCCGACCGGCCGGTCGGGTTCTACCTGTTCGACCGGGCCGACGGCCGCCTGCGCTTCCTGTCCGACCACCAGCCGGGCCTGGCGCGCCACCGGCTGTCCGCCATGGAGCCGTTCGTGTTCGCCGCACGCGACGGGGTCGAGGTTCACGGCTACGTGACCTGGCCGGCCGGCGCCGCGCGGCAGGGGCTGCCCGCCGTGGTGAACGTGCACGGCGGGCCGTGGGCGCGCAACTCGTGGGGGTTCGACGAGGAGGCGCAGTGGCTGGCCGACCGGGGCTACGCCTGCGTCCAGGTGAACTTCCGCGGCTCGTCCGGGTACGGTAAGGACTTCCTGAACCTGGGCGCCAAGCAGTGGGGCGGGGCGATGCACACCGACCTGCTCGACGCGGTCGGCCATCTGGCCGCCGGCGGCTCCATCGACGCCTCCCGGATCGCGATCATGGGCTGCTCCTACGGAGGGTACGCCGCGCTGGCCGGGGCCGCGTTCACCCCCGAGGCGTTCGCCTGCGCGGTCGACCTGTGCGGCCCGTCGAACCTGCTGACCCTGCTGGCAGGAGGGGCCGCCTACATGCGGCCGCTCATGTCCTTCATGCACGCCAACGTGGGCGATCCCGCGACCGAGCGCGAGATGCTCTGGGAGCGTTCCCCCCTGTCGCGGGCGGGCGACATCGCCATCCCCGTACTGGTGGCGCAGGGGGCCAACGACGTGCGCGTGCCGCGCGAGGAGGCCGAGCAGATCGTCGCCGCGCTGCGGGCCAACGGCGTGCCGCACGAGTACCTGCTGTTCCAGGGCGAGGGCCACGGACTGGGCAGGCCGGAGAACCGCGAGACCTACTACGCCGCCGTGGAGCGCTTCCTGGCCCGCCATCTGGCATAGGCGGACCCACGGGGCCCACACACCCACGACCGGCCGACCACCGGGACGCCGAGCCGGCAGGCCGATCTACCGCATCTTCTCCTTCCGGGCGCCCGGACCGCCGATCCGGAGGGCGGCCGATCCGGAGGGCGTCCGGCGGCCGGCGTGGGCCCGCAGGCGTGCGGCCCCGGTCCACGGTGCCGGTCCACGGTGCCGGTCCACAGTGCTCGTCCACGATGCCCGGAGGCGGGCGGGAGGCCGGTAGAGTCCTGGCGTGGAGCGAGAAGGCGTGGCCGGGCTGCTCGCCGGCGCGGGGGTGGACGCCAGGCGCCATCGCAGGGCGCTGGCGCTGCTGTGCGAGGGCGGGTGGTGGACGCTCGCCGACCTGGTCCGGGCCACCGCCACCTCCCGGCGCGGCGTCGAGGCGCTGCTGCGGGTGGCGTCGCCCGAACGGTCCGGCGAGCGGTTCCGCCTGGCCCCCGGGCAGATCCGCGATCTGCGCGCCCTGCTCGACGACGACCCCGCCGCGGCCACGCCCGTCGTGCCTCGCCCCACCGCGGCCACGCCCGTGGTGCCCCACCCCGGCGCCGGGTCCTCACCGGCGGGCCTCGGGCCGGCCGATCCGGTGGGACATCTGCTTCCCGGGTACGGGCAGGTGGTCGAGCGGCTGGAGAAGCTGGTCGCGGCGGCTCCCCGGGGGCGGCACGTGCTGGACCACGTGGCCGCGACGCCGGAGACGGTCGTGCGCAGGGCGCTGCTGCTCGGGGCGAGGTTCTGGCTGCCGGGGGCGCGGCTGCTGTGCGTGGGCGACCACGACCTGACCTCGCTGGCGGTCAAGATGATCCATCCCGGCACGGAGGTCACGGTCGCCGACGTCGACGAGCGCATCCTGGCCTACATCGACGAGCAGGCGCAGGCCCTGGGCTTCACCGTCCGCACCCTCTGGGCCGATCTGCGGCTCGGCCTGCCCCCGGCGGCCCGCGGCCAGGCCGACCTCGCGCTCACCGACCCGCCCTACACTCCCGAGGGCGTCGGGCTGTTCGTCGCCCGGGCGGTCGAAGGGCTGCGCGAACCGGAGGAGGGGCGCGTGCTGCTCGCCTACGGCGCGAGCGAGCGCACCCCGATGCTGGCGCTGAAGGTGCAGAACTCCCTGCACGAGCTGAACCTCTGCTACGAGGCCGTCTACCCCGACTTCAACCGCTACTTCGGCGCGGAGGCCATCGGCTCGGCCGCCGACCTGTACATCCTGCGCCCCACCACCAAGACCCGGCCCGCCGTCGCCGCCCGGGTCGACCGCTACGGCACCGGCATCTACACCCAGGGCCCCCAGTCGGTCGAGTCCCGCCCGGCCGCCGCCGGAGCGGCCGATCCCGGTCCCGGCTTCGAGCCGGGTGTGCTCGTCGGTGACTGGCCGAAGGACGTGCTCCCCGGCACGCCGCGTGCCCGCCTGGCCACCTGGCTGGCCAAGCCGTACGCCGCCGCTCACGACCGCGCCGCCGTCTTCGTGCCGGCCGGCCTGGAGGCCGCGCTCCCCCGCCTCCTGCTGGCCACCCGCGCCGGCCACGTGCGGGTCCGGCTGGCCGAGCCGCCGCGCGATCTCGACGCGCTGGCGGAGCCGCTGTCCCCGGTCTACCGGCTGACCGCCGGCGGCGCCGTCCTGGACGCCGTGCGGGTGGACCCGCCCGCGGACGCGACGGGACGCCTGCTGCGCGCCATCCTGGACAACGCGCACGGCAAGCTCGCCAACACCTGGCGCGAGGGGCTGATCCGCGCACGTCCCGAGCTGACCAAGAGGCAGGCCAGAGCGGTCATCGGCGAAGCCGCCCCGTGGGCCGGCGAGGTGAGCGCCCTCGAACTGCCCCTCCACCGCCTGCGCGACCTGCGCCCGGCCGTGGCCGCCTCACTCGGCGCCCCCGTCCCCGTCTGATCCCCCCGTGCCCGCCTGATCACCTCGTGCCCGCCGGGGCGCGTACGCGCCGGGCCGATCGTGCCCCGGGCCGTGCGCGCGGCCCGGGCGCCGATGGGGTGGACGCGGCGGCGGTCAGGTGACCTCGCGCTTGGGCGGTGACCAGGTGTCGCAGGCGCCCGCGCGGGCGGAGCGGTAGCCCTTTTGCAGCCAGCGCAGCTGTGTCGGCATGGCGCCGTGGTCCTGGACCGCGCGGTCGGAGATCGTGCCCTGGTAGATGGAGCGGAACAGCGGCCAGGAGGGCATCGACCGGCGCAGGGCCCCGATGCCGACGCCCGCGAAGCACTCGGCCTGCAGCTCAAGGCGCCTGTTCACCGTGTCCCGCTTGGCGAGCGAGCCGGCGTCGTCGTAGGCCTCGCCCATGTAGTCGGAGATGTAGGCCATGTTCTGGACGTGGTGGCCGTACTCGTGGGCGACCACCTCGGCCAGGTCCGCGGCGGCCGCCGGGTGCAGGTCGTACCGCTCGACGATCACGTAGAAGGTCCGGGTCTGGTCGCAGTAGGTGCCCTTGGCCCCCTTGGCGGGCATCAGCCCGCAGTCGCGGTCGCGGACGCGGTGCCGGACGAAGCGGCGCGGGGGCAGCGTGTAGTAGATCCTCGCCAGCGCGAACTGCCGCGCCCAGACCCGGTCCAGGCAGGAGGCGACCGCCTCCATGTACTTTTCGGCCGACGGCCACCGGCCCGCTCGGATCGCCGGGACGCGGCACCCGCCCCGCGCCTTGGCGACGGCGTACAGCGGGTTGCCCACCGCGGCGATCCGGCCGCGTGGGGGCAGGATCGTCTCCGACTCCCGCTTCTCGGCCCGCGCGAGAGGCACCCGGGCGGGCGCGGCGGCCACCGTCACCACCGCGGCCGGCCCCGCGATCGCCCTCGCCGTCCCGGCCTCCGTCCCTGGCGCCGTTCCGGACTCCGTCCCCGGCCGCCCGGCCAGGATCACCGCCCCCGTCCCCGTCACCGGCGCGGGAGCGGGGGTGGGGGAAGGCGCGGGCGCGGGCATCGGTGCGGCGGCGGGGACGGTCTCCGGCGGCCGGGCGGAAGCGGGTACGGGCGGGCACGCCGGCACCGCCTGCCCTGCGTCGGCCGCCAGCAGGACGCACGCGACCAGCAGCGGGAGGAGACGGCGCATGATCGCGAAGTTTAAGCGCCGTTTATTACGAAATGGCGGTCAGCATTACCGATATAACGAGATAGCGCCGTCCACCGGGGCGAGCGTACGAGCTCGCTCAGTCGCGGGCCATCGCCTCGAGGGTCTCGATCATGTGCTCGCGCAGTTCGGTGAGCCGCACGTCCAGGATCAGCGAGGCGATGCCGGGATTGTTCTTGATCATCTCGCGCAGGCCGCTGTACCCGGGGCCGTGGACGAAGCTGTGCCGCACGACCGTCTGGCCGGGCTCGTCGCCCGGCACCAGCTCGTAGTGCCAGCGCGACGAGGGACGCTCGGGGTCGCCCTCAGGGTCGAGCACGAGCCACCCGAACGTGTGGTTCTCCTCCACCTCGGTCACCACGCAGGTCACCGTCCAGACGCGGTCCTCGCGGCGGTTGGTGCCCTGGAACCGGGTGCCCTCGCGCACCTCGGCGTCCGCGGGGTCCACCCAGGCCCCGTGCTCGCACTCGGGACTGAAGTCCCCGATGCGCGGGACCGCCGTGATCCTGTCCCACAGATGCTCCGGTGAGGCGTCCACGGTGACCTCCAGGTCCACCCGCGCGCCCGTGACGCCGTAGTCCTCCATTGCCGACCTCCGCATACCCGTCCTGGCCATCGGTCCGGTGCCCACCTCGCGATGAGGTTCCCTCGAACAACTATCGTGCGCAAGGGGGCCGGACGTTGCGGTGCGGCCGGTGCATAGGGGTACAAGTGGGGTGACCCCGCGCGCTCGGGGCGGGATCAGAGATCGGGGGCCGCGCCGTCCATCATGGGGCGCACCTCGACGCCGGTGTAACGGGCGTCCGGGATGAGGGCGGCGAGCTCGACCGCGCGCTCCCTGTCAGGGCATTCGACGAGGTAGTAGCCGCAGAGGTGCTCCTCGGCCACGGCGTAGGGCCCGTCGGTCGCGTGGACGGCGCCCTGGCGGACCCGGACGGCGGCGCCGGTGGAGGGGTCGGCCAGCGCCTCGGTGCGGATCATCTCCCCCGACTCGGTGACCATCGCGACGAAGCGTTCGTGACCGGCGAAGATCTCCCGGCGCTCACGCTCCGGCAGCGCGTCCCAGGTGACGGGGTTCATGTAGATCATCAGCATGTACTTCACGGGCGCGCTCTCCTCGGCCCGGCGCCTCCCATGGGCGCCTCACACCGGGGGGTCGGAGCCGCCGCGGCGTTCTCGACATCCGGGAGCGCTTCTCGCGCCGCCGGGTCAGGTGGGATCGTCGGCCGAGGGGCCGGTCGCCAGGGGGTTGCAGGTGCGCAGCTCCCAGTGGCTGATGGCCGGGTCGCTCAGGACCTGGGCCACCGTGGCCTGGATCTGGTCGCTGGTGGTGTCGTCCGCGGTGTCGACCCGAATGACGATCTCGCCGTTCGCCTGCCGGAGGTCTTTACGCCATTTGTCGGGCAGCAGGGCCAATATCCGGATGCCGTCTATGGGGGAATTGGCCGAAGGCTGCGACGTGGCGGCGCGGTGCATCGTCAGCTCGACCAGCATCGTCACCCGTCCCTCGTTCAGTCCCAGGTGGTGCCCGGGATTCCGGTGATACAGCGGCCTATGCCGCCGGTACCGCCGATGCTACCCGAGAGGGCGGACACGACGATCGAGATCGTCCGTTTCGCCGGGAATGACGGTGTCTGCATTTCCTTTTCCATTTCCGAAGGACGCGCAATTCGTCCGCGTGCAAATGATCGGGGATTCGACCACCGCGACCGGCGAACCGGCTCGCGTGCCCCGCCGCCGGACGGGCGGATGTACGGGCGGATGGACGGCGGCGACGCGGCGGGCACCGCCCACTCACGTCCCGCCGCCCCCGCGCCGCGGCCCGCCGTCCCCGCGCGTACGGCCGCCGTTCCGGGCGGCCCCGCCGCGGCCGGCCGGGTCAGGCGAAGAGCTTGGCCAGCCAGTCCTGCCAGGCCTGCTCGACCTTCCTCGGGTCGGCCTTGTCGGCGAAGATGTGATGTCCCACCACGACCGTGTCGTGCTGGCCCCGGATGAACCGGTACAACCCATCACCGGTCCGCACTCCCAGGAAGTCCGGCGCCACATAATCGGCCACCCCCTCGATCGGCGCGAAGCCCTCCGGCGTCAACCGCACCCGATCGCCCTGAACGACCTTCCCCGACAATCCCAGACCACGCTCCAGCACCGACCACACCGGCTCCACCCCGCCGCCACCCGGCCGCGCCGCGAACACCACCAGCGCGAACTGACCGGGAAAATGCGTCAGATACTGGTCCAGCGTGTGCAGATACATGTCCCAGCCGCGCTCCAACGCCTCCACCTCCGCCTGCCATCCATCACCCAGAACACCGGTCTGCGCCAGCCGCAGCACCGTGCTCTCCTGTCCTTCGCCTTCAAGGAGGAACTCGAAGGCCATGTAGGTGCCGTCCTCGCCCTCGGCGCCGCGGAAGGCGAAGCGGCGCCCCGGCTCCCACGCCGTCACCGTCGCCTCCACCGGGAAGTCACCGAAGAACTGCACCGCCTTGCCGCCCACCCACGGCTCGACCTCATTGCGGCCCAGGAACCAGGAGTTCAACCCCGGCCCGCTGGCCACCGCCTCCCACACCTGCTCGGCGCTCGCCCGCAGCTCGATCTTCTTGCGCACTTCGAACGGATGCGTCATCACGACTCCCCTGACCCTCGATGCCTTATCGCCGTGCCCGTCGCCCCGGTGTCGGGGGCCGCGTTCCGGCCATGGCTCTACGGTCGCACCGAACACTTTTTTTGTCAAGACTACGATAGTTGTCGGCTGATGGACATACGGAAAGACCGGCCCGCCCGTACGGCGAACCGGTCTCTACCAGCGGCTTTCTAGGCGGACTCGCGCACCACCAGCTCGGTGGGCAGCACCACGGGGTCGGCCTCACCGCCTTCGAGCAGGCGCAGCAACAGGCGCACCATGGCCGCCGCCTGCTCGCGGAAGGGCTGACGGACCGTCGTCAGCGGCGGCTCGGTGTAGCGGGCGGCCTCGATGTCGTCGAACCCGACGACCGCCACGTCGTCCGGCACCCGGCGGCCCGCCTGCCGCAGCGCCTGCAGCGCCCCGATGGCCATCAGGTCGTTGGCGACGAACACCGCGTCCAGCGCCGGGTCATCCTCCAGCAGTTGCCGCATGGCCACCGCCCCCGACTCGCGGGTGAAGTCGCCGATCGCCACGATCGAGCGCCGGTCGGACCCGTGCAGCACCGACCGGTAGCCCGCCAGGCGGTCCTGACCGGCGATCATGTCGGGCGGCCCCGCGATCGTGGCGATGCGCCGCCGCCCGCGTTCGAGCAGGTGGCGCACGGCCGTCTCGGCGCCGCCCACGTTGTCGTCGTCGACGTAGGGCAGGTTGACGTTGACGGCGGGCCGGCCGTAGGACACCGCGGGGACCCTCATGCGGGTGATCGCCGCCGGCAGCGGGTCGGCGCCGTGCATGGAGATCAGCATGACGCCGTCCACGTGCCCGCCGGTCAGATAGCGCTCCACCCGGGCGTGGCTCGTCGGAGTGCCCGCCAGCATCAGCAGCACCTGCTTGTCCGCGGCCTCCAGCTCGGCGCTCGCCGAGCGGATGACCGTGGAGAACATCGGGTCGTCGGAGAACACCCTGGTCGGCGGCTCGGACACCACCAGCGCGATCGAATCGGTCCGCTGGGTGACCAGACTGCGCGCCGCGAGGTTCGGGACGTAGCCCATCTCCTCTACGGCGCGCATCACCGCGTCGCGGAGCTCGGCGGTGACGGTCGTCCCCCCGTTGACCACCCGGGAGACCGTGGCGCGGGAGACCCCCGCCCGTGCCGCCACGGCCTCGAGAGTAGGTCGTCTCATACCTGTGTCCTCCAACGATGCTCGTCTACGTCGACTCCCTGACCACCAGCTCGTTCTGCATGATGACAGGCTTTCCGCGCTCTCCGTCCAGCAGCCCGAGCAACAGCCGCGCCGCGGCCGCCGCCTGGTCGCCCATCGGGCTGCGCACGGTGGTCAGCGGCGGCGCGGTGTACATGGCGGCCTCGATGTCGTCGAAGCCCACGACCGCCACGTCGTCGGGCACTCTGCGCCCGGCCTCCCGCAGGGCGTGCAGGGCGCCGATGGCCATCAGGTCGTTGGCCGCGAACACCGCGTCCAGCGCCGGGTCGTCCTCCAGCAGCTGCCGCATCCCCTGCGCGCCGGAGACGCGGGTGAAGTCCCCGATGGCGACGTTCGACCGGCGCCCGCTCTCGCGCAGGGTCTCCCGGTAGCCGGCCAGCCGGTCCTGGGAGGGGATCATGTCCAGCGGGCCGGTGATCGTGGCGACCCGGCGGCGCCCGCGCGACAGCAGGTGGCCGGCCGCGAGCGAGGCGCCGCCCACGTTGTCGTTGTCCGCGTACGCGACCCCCGGCGCGGTCCTGCCGAACGAGACCATGGGCACGCCCATGCGCGCCAGCGCCCCCGGCAGCGGGTCGGGCCCGTGCATCGGGACCAGCAGCAGCCCCGCCGCGTGCCCGGCCGCGATGAACCGCTCGATCCGCGCCCGGCTCTCCTTCGACCCCGCCAGCATCAGCGTGACCTGCTTGCCGGCGTCCTCCAGGACGCGGCTCACGGTGCGGACCACCGTGGAGAACATCGGGTCGTCGGACACCACACCTTGGGGCGGATCGGACACGATCACCGCGACCGTGTCGGTGCTCTGGGTCGCGAGGCTCCGGGCCGCGCCGTTGGGCACGTACCCGAGCTCGCGCACGGCGCGCAGCACCTGGTCGCGGATCGCGGGCGTGACCGAGGTCTCGCCGTTGACCACCCGGGACACGCTCGACTTCGACACCCCGGCCCGTGCCGCCACCGCCTCCAAGGTGGGTCGTCTCATGCCGGTCCGTTCTCCCGGATGACCTCGCGGTAGTAGATGCCGCTGTCCTTGACCAGCCGCCGCTGGGTGGCGAAGTCGACGTGCACGATGCCGAACCTGCGGTCGTACCCCTCGGCCCACTCGAAGTTGTCCAGCAGCGACCACACCAGGTACCCGCGCACGTCCGCGCCCCCCTCGATGGCGGCGTGCACGGCGCGCAGGTGCGCGTCGATGTAGGCGGTGCGCTCGGCGTCGTGCACCCGGTCCCCGGACGCGCCCGCGGTCACCACGTCCTCGAAGGCGGCCCCGTTCTCGGTCACCATCAGCGCCGTCCCGGGGTAGTCGTGCGAGAGCTGGAGCAGCAGGCGCGACAGGGTCTCAGGGACGATCGGCCATCCCATGGCCGTCTTGGGCGCCTCCACGCCGGGGAAGGCGATGTCCTCGCTGCCGGGCCAGGCGGCGTCGGCCGGCTCGCCTCGCTTGGACCGCACCACACAGGGGTTGTAGTAGTTGACCCCGATGACGTCGGTCGGCTGGTGGGCCTCCTTGAGATCGCCGTCGTGGATGTGGCCGGTGCCCCCGTGCCGCTCCAGGATCTCCAGCATCTCGGCCGGGTACTCTCCGAGCAGCACCGGGTCGAGGATCTGCCGGTGCAGCATCGCGTTCGCGCGGGTGACCGCCTCGGCGTCGGCCTCCGACACCGGGGCGCCCGGGTCGAGCATCCCCTCGGGCGTCACCACCAGCGAGGAGTTGACGACCAGCATGATCTCCCGCGCGCCCGCCGAGCGGAGCGCCTGCGTGGCCAGCCCGTGGGCGAGCACGAAGTGGTGCGAGGCCAGCAGCGCCGAACGCGCGTCCGTGCGCCCGGGCGCGTGCACGCCGTTGCCGTAGCCGAGGAACGCCTGCACCCACGGCTCGTTGAGCGTCGTCCAGTGCCGCACGCGGTCGCCGAGGCGCGCGTGCACCACCTCGGCGTACTCGGCCAGCCGGTGGGCGGTGTCGCGCGAGGTCCAGCCGCCGCGGTCCTCCAGCGCCTGCGGAAGGTCCCAGTGGTACAGGGTCACGTACGGGGTGATCCCGGCCGCGACCAGCTCGTCCACCAGCCGGTCGTAGAAGTCCAGCCCCCGCGTGTTGACGGGCCCCGCGCCGTCGGGCTGCACCCGCGGCCAGGACACCGAGAAGCGGTAGGCGCCGAGGCCCAGGTCGGCCATCAGCCGGACGTCCTCGGCGTAGCGGTGGTAGTGGTCGCACGCCACGTCGCCGGTGTGCCCGGAGGCCACCTTGCCCGGGGTGCGGGAGAAGGTGTCCCAGACCGACGGCCCGCGGCCGTCGTCCCTGACCGCCCCCTCGATCTGGTAGGCCGCCGTCGCGGCGCCCCACACGAACCCTTCCGGGAAGACCGCCCGCCCCTGCGTCGAATGCGAAGCCAGGGTCCCCCGACTGGTCACGGTCATGATCATCCTTTCACGGCGCCTTGCATGATTCCGCCGATTATCTGTTTGCCGAGCAGGGCGAAGACGATGACCAGCGGCAGGGTGCCGAGCGCGGTGCCGGTCAGGCTGAGCGCGTAGTCGCTGATGTAACCCGCCGCCAGCGTGGAGAGCGCGACCTGCACGGTCGGGTTCTCCGGGGTGAGCACAATGAGGGGCCAGAAGTAGTCGTTCCAGGCCGACATGAACGTGAGCATGCCCAGCACGGCCGCCGCGGGCCGGGCGGCGGGGAGCACCACGTGCCAGAACAGGCCCCAGGTGGTGCAGCCGTCCACACGTCCCGCCTCCAGCAGTTCGGTCGGCAGGGCCCGCGACAGGTACTGCGTCATGAAGAAGACGCCGAAGGCGTTGGTCAGCGCGGGGACGATGAGCGCGTACATGCTGCCGGTCCACTCGAGCTTCACCATCAGCAGGTACAGCGGGATGATGCCGAGCTGGGTCGGCACCATCATCGTCGCCACGGTGAGCAGCAGCAGGATCTTGCTGCCGCGGAAGCGCAGCTTGGCGAAGGCGAAGCCCGCCAGGGTGGAGAAGAACATCACCGACAGCGCGATCGAGCCGGCGACCAGCACGGAGTTGAGCAGCGCCAGGGCGAACGGGACGGTGTCGAAGACGCGGCCGATGTTGGCGAGCAGGTTGCCGCCGGGCAGCAGCGGCGGGGGCACGTCGGCCAGCGCGGCGTTGTCGCGGGAGGCCACCACGACGCTGTAGTAGAGCGGGAGCGCCGAGAAGAAGGCCACCGCGATCAGCGTGAGGTAGATCAGGGTGCGGGCGGTGCCCGCCGTGCGCGGCATCACGTCAGGTTCCCCCTCGTCCGGCGGGTCAGCAGGTAGTTCACGGCCGCGATGACGACGATGAAGAGGAACATCATCCAGGACACGGCGGAGGCGTAACCGAAGTCGAGCTTGACGAAGTTCTCGTAGATGAACAGCGACAGCGTCTGGTACTGCCGGTCGGGGCCGCCCGTGGGGCTGTAGACGCCGAACAGCAGCGGCTCGGCGATGACCTGCATGGCGCCGATCGTGGAGGTGATGACCACGAAGACGATGGTCGGCCGGATCATCGGCACGGTGATCTTGCGGAGCTGGGTCAGGCCGCCGGCTCCGTCGATGGTGGCGGCCTCGTACAGCTCGCGCGGCACGGCCTGCATCGCGGCCAGGAACAGGAGCGCGTTGTAGCCGGTCCACCGCCACATGATCATGACGGAGATGGCGATGTGGGAGGTGGCGGTCCCGGCGTTCCAGTCGATGGCGCCGGCGCCGACCCACGACAGCACCCAGTTGATCAGCCCGTAGTCGCGGCCGAAGAGCTGGCTGAAGATGACGACGACGGCGACGACGCTGGTGACGTTGGGCAGCAGCAGCGTGACGCGGAACAGCGTCTGGGAGCGCAGCGGCCGGTTGAGCAGGTGGGCCAGCCAGATGGCCAGCAGGAGCTGCGGGACCGTGGAGATCACGCCGATGGACAGCGTGTTGAAGGTGGCGTTCCAGAAGTAGTCGTCGCCGAGGAGAGTGGTGAAGTTGTCCAGGCCGATGAACTCGTGGACGTCGGACAGCAGCGTCCACTCGTGCAGGCTCACCCAGGCGGTGTAGGCCAGCGGGAACAGCCCGAAGGCGCAGAACAGCAGGAAGAACGGGGCGACGTAGGCGTAGGGGGACGCCTTGACGTCCAGCCGGTGGGCGAGGTGGCGCCGGTGGGCGCGCGGACGGGACCGCACGGGCGCGGGGGGCGGTGTCGCCGCCAGGTTGTCGGGGGCACGGGTGGCCATGGCAGCTCCTTTCGGCAGGCCATCGGGTCCGGCGGCCGGGCCGCGCCGCCGGGGGCGCCCGGCCGGGGTGGACGGCCGGCGGCGCCGCCGGGGCGGGCACGACTACCAGGGGACCTCGCGGATCGGCGGCCGGCCCGCTGGTGCCGGGCCGGCCACGCGTCGCGGGTTACTTGATCCGGTCGAGGTCCTTGACGGCCTGCGCCCACGCGTCCTGCGGCGACTGCTTGCCCTGTTCGATGCGCTGGAGGGCGTTGCCGAAGGCGGTCAGGACGTCACTGGCCTTGGGGCCGACGTGCTGGGGCCTGAGCGCCTTGGCCGCGTCGGTGAAGATCTTGCCGGTGGGGGCGTCGTTGAAGAAGTCGTTCTTGAACCCGGTGATCGTCGGGTCGTCGTAGAGCGCGGGGATCGAGGGCAGCGCGCCCGCGTCGGTGAACAGCTTGAGCTGGGCGTCCTTGCTGGTGAGCAGGTCGATCAGCTCGGCGGCCTCCTTGGGGTGCTTGCCCTGCTTGGGGGCCATGAGGTGGGTGCCGCCCTGGTTGCCGCCGCCACCGCCGGGCACCGCGGCGACGTCCCATTTGCCGGCCGTGGTGGGCGCGGCGTCCTTGATGCTGCCGGTCTTCCAGGACGGGCAGATGATGGTGGCGAACGAGCCCTTGGTCAGGCCGGTGTTCCACGGAGGGCTGAAGGCGGCGAGCTTGGCCGACTCGTCGGCCTGGATCATCTGGGCGTTCAGGTCGAACGCCTTCTTGACGTCGGGGTTGGTGGCGGCGATCAGGTTGTTCTGCTCGTCGTAGAAGCCGACGGGCGCCTGGTCGACCATGGCGCGGAAGTTCTCGCCGGGACCGTCGAACCACTTGGCGCCGGAGACCTTGGCGGCGACGAACTTCTTGCCCGCCTCCATGTAGGCCTCCCAGGTGGGCCAGAGCTTGGAGACCTCGTCGCGGTCGGTGGGCAGGCCGGCCTTCTTGAACAGGTCGGTGCGGTAGCACATGGCCAGGCCGCCGACGTCGGTGCCGAGGCCGAGCAGCTTGCCGCCGTCGGCGGACAGCCCCTGCTTCCACTTCCAGTCCAGGTAGTCGGACTGGCGCTTGCCCAGGCCGTACTCGTTGAGGTCGTAGAACCTGTCGGCGAGCGGGGTGAAGGTGGCGATGTAGCCGGCCTCGACGGCCTCGACGTCGGCGGCTCCCGAGCCGGTGGCGACCTGCGTGGTGAGGTTCTTGTGGTGGTCGTTGAACTGGGAGCGGCGTTCGATGATCTCGACGTTCGGGTGCGTCTTCTTGAACTCCTCGTACAGCGGCGCGAAGTGGAAGTCGCTGAACAGCGCGACGGTCAGCTTGATCTTCTCGGCCGGCTGGGCGGCACCGGAGGAGGCGCCGGCGCCCGCGCCGTCACCTCCGCCGCCGCCGCAGGCGGTGACACTGACGGCCAGCACCGCGGCGAGCAGAGGGGTGACCATCCCGGGGCGGAACTTGCCCATAGACCCTCCTGGGGGGCGAATTGTGGATCTTGGAGGGAGCGCTCCCCGAGAAGCGTCACGCCGCCCCCACGTCCGTGTCAACGGGTTCACCGGTAACGATCGCCGTGATGTGCACAAGTGGAGCGACGACGACACAAGAAAGCGCTCTCTAAGATCAACGCGAGTATTCGCAGGTAGGAGCCGGTGTCATATTGACACCGCCCGATGACTGAGAGCGCTCTCAGCGCGATTCTCCGGGCGTTTCGCGGGTGATCGGCAGGTTTCCTTCGTGTTAACGGGCCACTTGACAGCTCTTCACACGAAGCGCAGTCTCGGCTTCCAGGGAGCGCTCCCCGAACCCCCCACGCCATCCCGAGGAGACGCCGTGAGATTGCCCCGCGGCCCGAGCCGTTGTCGCTCGGGCCTGCTGTTCGCCACCGTGGCCGCCGTGATCACCTCCTGTCTCACCCTGGTCCCGGCCGCGGCCGCCGCCCCGCTCGCCGCGTGCGGCACCGACAACGCCGCCCGAGGGCGGCCGGTCACCGCGTCGTCCGCCGAGAACATCGCCTTCCCCGCCGCCTCCGCGGTCGACGGCGACCCCGGCACCCGCTGGTCCAGCGCGTTCAGCGACCCGCAGTGGATCCAGGTCGACCTCGGCTCGGCCAAGGAGATCTGCGGCGTCACCCTCGCCTGGGAGGCCGCCTACGGCCGGGCGTTCCAGATCCAGACCTCCTCCGACGCCGCCGCCTGGACCCCGATCTACACCACGACCACCGGCGCCGGTGGCACGCAGAACCTCGCGGTGACCGGCACCGGGCGCTACCTGCGGGTGTACGGCACGCAGCGCGCCACGCAGTACGGCTACTCGCTGTGGGAGCTGGCCGTCCAGACCGGCTCGGGGACCACCACCCCCACGCCGACACCGACACCGACGCCGAGCGACCCCGGGGGCGACAGGCTGCTGTCGTACGGCAGGCCGGGCGTGGCCTCCACCACCCAGGACGACGTCAACTGCGGCGGCTGCGTCGCCTCCAGGGCGTTCGACCGCGACCCGGCGACGCGGTGGGCGACCAGCTCCACCACCGGATGGGTCGACCCCGGCTGGATCTACGTGGACCTCGGCGCGACCGCGCAGATCCACAAGGTGATCCTGCAGTGGGACCCGGCCTACGCGAAGGCGTTCCAGATCCAGACCTCGCCCGACGCGGTCACCTGGACCCCGATCTACACGACGACCACCGGCACCGGCTTCAAGCAGACCCTGACGGTGAACGGCACCGGCCGCTACGTGCGCATGTACGGCACGCAGCGCGCCACGGCCTACGGCTACTCGCTGTGGGAGTTCCAGGTCTGGGGCACCGGCGGCGCGCCGATCACCCCGCCGCCGCTGCCGTCCGACCCGCGCAACCCTCCGCAGCTGGTGTGGAGCGACGAGTTCAACGGCGCGGCCGGCAGCAGGCCCGACCCCGCCAAGTGGACCACCGACACCGGCACCGGCCCGAACAACGAGCTGGAGTACTACACCAACAACAACAACGCCTCCATGGACGGCGCGGGCAGCCTCGTGATGGAGGCCCGCAAGGAGGTCACCGCGGGATCGTCCTGCCCGGGCGGCACCTGCCAGTACACCTCGCACCGGATGAACACCGGCGGCAGATTCACCTTCACCTACGGCCGCGTCGAGGCCCGGATCAAGGTGCCGAAGGGCAACGGCCTGTGGCCGGCGTTCTGGATGATGGGCGCCGACTTCCTCACCGGCCGCCCCTGGCCGTACAACGGTGAGGTCGACATCATGGAGGTCCTCGGCAAGGACACCAAGACCGCCTACTCGACGCTGCACGCTCCCGCCTACAACGGCGGCGGTGGCTACGGCTCGCCGTACACCCTGACCGGCGGGGCTGACTTCTCCGACGACTTCCACATATGGGCCGCCAACTGGGACAGCAAGGGCATCGTGTTCACCCTCGACGGCCGGACGGTCTTCACCGCCGACAAGGCGACGGTCGAGGCGACCCGCGGGCCGTGGGTCTACGACCACCCCTTCTACATCATCCTCAACCTCGCCGTGGGCGGCGACTGGCCCGGTCCGCCGGACGCCACCACCGGGTTCCCCAAGCGGATGCTCGTGGACTACGTCCGCGTGTACCAGTGACCGGGTGACGCGGCCCCTCCCCTCCGGCGGCCCTCCTGTCCGGAGGGGAGGTCATCACCGCGATATGTCCTCAATGGCGTCCTGTGACCATCGAGCGACATCTCATCGCTACCCTCCCGGCCATGAGTTCCAGAATCGGCCGGGTCCTGGCCGCCGCCGCCACCGCGGCGGTGGCCGCCGGCCTGCTCGCCTCCCCCGCGCCCGCCTCAGCCTCCGGCGGCCACACGGTGAAGGTCACCGTGATGGCCACCTCCGACATCCACGGCAACGCCCTTAACTGGGACTACTACAAGAACGCCGAGTACGACGACAGCGCGCACAACGACGTCGGGCTGGCCAAGGTCTCCACCCTGGTCGGTCAGATCCGCGCCGACCGCGGCGCCGGCCACACGCTGCTGTTCGACTCCGGCGACACCATCCAGGGCACTCCGCTCGACTACTACTACGCCAAGGTCGAGCCGATCACCGAGACCGGCCGGACCCATCCGATGGCCAAGGCCATGAACGCCATCGGGTACGACGCCGTGACGCTCGGCAACCACGAGTTCAACTACGGGCTCCCCCTGCTGGCCACCTGGGTCAAGCAGATGAGGGCGCCCGTGCTCGGCGCCAACGCCGTCTCGGCCAAGACGGGCCTGCCGGCGTACCGGCCGTTCGTCATCAAGACGATGAAGGTCAAGGGCGACAAGCCGATCAAGGTCGGCGTGCTCGGCCTCACCAACCCGGGCATCGCCATCTGGGACAAGGCCAACGTCGAGGGCAAGCTGAAGTTCCTGGACCTGGTCGCCACCGCCAAGAAATGGGTGCCGGTGATCCGCGGCCTCGGCGCCGACGTCGTCATGGTCACCGCGCACGCCGGCGACAACGGCCTGTCCTCCTACGGCACCGACCTGCCGGTCGAGAACGCCGCGGCCATGGTCGCCGAGCAGGTGCCCGGCATCGACGCCGTCCTGTTCGGCCACGCCCACAACGACGTCCCGCAGAGGTTCGTCACCAACGCGGTGACCGGGCAACAGGTGCTGCTGACCGAGCCGGGCAAGTGGGGCCAGCGCCTGTCGGTCGTCGACTTCACCCTGGCCAAGCAGAAGGGCCGCTGGACCGTCGCCGGCAAGTCCTCCACCACGGTCAACACCAACACCGTGGCCGAGGACCCGAAGATCGTCGCCCTGATGAAGGACCAGCACGACAAGACGGTCGGCTACGTCAACCAGGTGATCGCCCAGTCCAAGGAGCAACTGTCGGCGGCCGAGTCGCCGTACAAGGACACCCCGATCCTGGACTACATCCAGAAGGTGCAGACCGACCTGGTGAGCAAGGCCATCGCCGGGACGCCGGACGCCTCGCTGCCGGTGCTGTCGATCGCCGCGCCGTTCAGCCGCACCGCCGTCTTCCCGGCCGGCCCGGTGAGCGTGCGCGACATGGCCGGCCTGTACGTCTACGACAACACGCTGTTCGGGGTGAAGCTCACCGGCGCCCAGATCAAGGACTACCTGGAGTACTCCGCCAAGTACTTCGCCCAGGTGGCCCCCGGCGCGCCGGTCGACGTGGCCACGCTGACCAACGCGGGCGGCACTCCGGACTACAACTACGACCAGCTCTCGGGCGTCACCTACGACATCGACATCTCCCAGCCGGTCGGGCAGCGCATCGTCGGCCTGTCCTACCAGGGCACCCCGGTGACCGCGGACCAGCAGTTCGTGGTCGCCGTCAACAACTACCGGCAGTCGGGCGGCGGCGGCTTCCCGCACGTCGCGACGGCCCCGGTCGTCTACAACGCCCAGGTGGAGATCCGCCAGGCCCTGATCGAATACGCCACCGCCTCCGGCACCATCGACCCCGCCACCTTCGCCACCCCCAACTGGAAACTCACCCGCGCGGGCGTCCCGGTCTTCTAGTGTCCCGCGCCTGAAATTCGTCCCAAATATTTAGCGAGTGGTTCGAGGATCTCCTCGGCGGTCTTGGTCCATACGAAGGGTTTGGGGTTCTGGTTCCAGTGGGCGATCCAGGCGCGGATGTCCTTTTCCAGGGACTGGACGCTCTTGTGGACTCCGCGGCGGATGAGC